>NZ_JBXAMS010000022.1:0-106697 GCF_058800905.1 Pseudomonas sp. GW822-FHT04C11
TGTCCCCTTCGTCTAGTGGCCTAGGACACCGCCCTTTCACGGCGGTAACAGGGGTTCGAGTCCCCTAGGGGACGCCAATGCGGGAATAGCTCAGTTGGTAGAGCACGACCTTGCCAAGGTCGGGGTCGCGAGTTCGAGTCTCGTTTCCCGCTCCAATTTTAAATGGCTTTGCTTTCGGGCAGGGCTGAGTGAAACCAGAACCAAGTCTTCGGATGCGGGTCTGGACACCGAAACACACACCATGTGTTCCGGGTAGCGTGTCCCCTTCGTCTAGTGGCCTAGGACACCGCCCTTTCACGGCGGTAACAGGGGTTCGAGTCCCCTAGGGGACGCCATTGCGGGAATAGCTCAGTTGGTAGAGCACGACCTTGCCAAGGTCGGGGTCGCGAGTTCGAGTCTCGTTTCCCGCTCCATATTTAACGAAAACGCCGCTCATTGAGCGGCGTTTTTGTGTGCGCGTTATAAAAATATCTCAGCCTCCCAGGCTATGGATCAGGTTATCCAGCACTTCAGCGGTTGTTTCATCCAGCTCTGCAACCACCGACGCTCTAAGCTGCTGGTGCGCCAAGCGATATTCGCTGGGTGTGCAGTTGGCGAAATGCTTGAAGGCACGAGCGAAGTAGGAAGGGTCCTTGAAACCGGCTTCATAGCCGATGCTGGTGATAGGCATCTGGCTGTTGCCGAGCAATTCCTTCGCAAAACTCATGCGTTTGTTCAGGATGTAATCCATGAAGCCGAGTCCGTAGGCTTCCTTGAACAGGCGGCTGAAGCGAAAGGTGGTCATGCCGCAGCGTTTGGCCACATCCCGCTGATCGATGTTGTCCCGAAAGTGCTGATCGATGTACAGCAGCACATTGCTCAACGCCTGGTGTTTTTGGTGTTCCGGCGTCATCCGGATACTGCCCGGAAGGGTCGGGGAGTGGTCGATCTGCATCGTCTTGCGTTGGTCGCGAACATTGCGGCGTAGCTCGTGCAACTGAACGACAGCCGTCAGGTAGCGATTCTTTTCGGCGGCGGAAAGGGGCAGCACCATGTATTCCCAGACACACGAACGCATCGCCCATACGGCCAGCTCTTCTGAGTGCTGCACGGTGAACATGGTGATCGGAATGGCCGGTGCGGTGCGTTTTATCTCCAGCAGCATCCTCAGGCCGGGTGTGTCGGGGCGATCAAAATGGATGCAGATCATATCGGCCTGCATCCCGCTGGAAAATGCCGAGCTTTTCGCCAGTTTGCAGTCGCAGGCGTGCTCGAACTGCGCCATGAGTTCCGGGGTGGACCGATCGTGGGTCCGATCGAACCAGAGTAGTGATGGTTTCCTGATCACGTTTGACGTCATGTGTTTAGCTCTGGCTTCTGAGGTTCTTCGTGCCTCTATCCGCTGAGTAGTATTGTCAATGTGATATCGCTTTGCAGACTAAATCCTGATAAGAAAACCCGAATTTAGTTCTATGCGCTCTATGGTTTGCCTGTCAGTCAGTGTCGGGCGGTTATTTATTGGCGTGTTGGTGGCGGATTTGCGATCAACCGTTCGTCGCTTGTGAATCAAGGGTAATGGCCTTTGCCCGCCGTTCCTTGTTTAGAGCCTTTCCTTTCCCTTCTTTTTCTTCTGCGGACACCCACTACCCGCTAGTTGGCGGTGCCCGCAAAAAAGTCCTAGCGATGCGCAAAATCCTCCTAACCCCCTTGGGGATGCCCTGACTAAGGTAGCTACAAGCAGTGCAAAAGGTGCTGCTCCCCGGAAGAACAACATTCGAGTGAGGTGGGCAAAATGACTCTGCAAACTATCAAGGCTTCGGTACTGAAGTTCGCCAAAGATGAAGACGGTCTGACCATTGTGGAATACGCAGTGGCCGGTGGGCTGATTACGGTGGCTGTCGCCGCAATGTTCGTGAAGCTTGGGGGCGCGGTGAATACCCAAATTACAGCGCTGTGCGCTGCGGTCAAAGGTGGTGCCTGCTAATAGTAGGCAATTCCCGTTGGGTGACATGGCGATGCCCATGGAGCAGGCGGTTGCTTCTATCTTGCTGATGAGGCTGCCGGATAACTTTCTTGATGGGCTTCGCGTTGTCTCTACCAAAGTATGTTCTGAGCGGTTTGGCCGCTGGAGTGGGAGAGCAAAATGACTCTGCAAACAATAAGAACTTCGGTACACAAGTTCGCCAAAGATGAAGATGGCCTGACCATTGTGGAATACGCGGTGGCGGGCGGGTTGATTACAGTCGCTGTTGCTGTCGCGTTCACACTGCTTGGCGGCAACGTGAATGCCAAGATCACGACACTATGCCAAATCGTTAATAACAACACAGCATGCTGACGATTACCCCTGGTAGGGAGAAGCCCATGTCCACGGAAATGCTGGTTTCGACTGTTTTGCTGATAGGACTGCTGGGCGTGGCGGTGGTGAGCGATCTGCTCCGCCACCGCATTCCCAACCTGTTGATCCTGTTAGGTCTTGCACTGGGATTGGCCGGTCAGATTTATTCAGGGGGAGTCAGCGGATTGGGAGGCGGCCTGTTGGGCATCCTGATCTGTTTTGCACTGTTTCTGCCCATGTATGCCTCGGGTGGCATGGCCGCCGGTGACGTCAAGTTGATGGCCATGGTCGGCAGTTTTCTACCGTTCCATTACGCGTTGTGGGCTGCTTTATTCAGCCTGATCGCCGGTGGCGTGTGCGGTTTCCTGATAGTGCTGGTTCGCGGTCAATTATTACAGACCCTGGGGCGCTATTGGCTGATTTTGAGGGCGCAGTCTTATCTGGCGCCGACTTCAGACGAGGTGGCCAGCAAGCCTTTCCCTTATTCGATTGCCATTTTGCTTGGCACTTTAAACGCCGTTTACTGGCAACTCTTTGCCAGTGGGTTGGGAGGTTAGTCATGCACGTCATTGCCGAGAGTGATGCCTGCCACAATGAGCGAGAAGCGGTGCAGCGTCTGGCTCCCCAACCTTGCACTATCAGCGAGACGGGGCTGACGGACAGTTTTCTCGGCGAGTTGGTGTGCAAGCATTTGTACGACGCCGGTGTGCTGGACATGTCGCGGCTGGTAGAACGCCTGGCACTGACCGGCGCTGTAATGGAGGAGATCCTGGCGTTTCTGCGCAAAGATGGTCGTGTCGAAGTGCTTGGGCAGATGGGCGCGCAATCGGGAGGTGGCTCGCTACGCTATGGCTTGACTGACCGTGGACGCAGTGCCGCCCGCGATGCCCTGTCGCGTAGCGGTTATATCGGCGCGGCACCGTTCCCGGTGAGTGCCTACCGTTCCCTGCTAAAGCTGCAGACCATTCACCATGGACGCATCGGTGCGCACGATATGCGCACGGCACTTAATGGTGTGGTGCTCACGGAGGGGATGCTCGATCAACTGGGCGTGGCGCTGAACTCCGGGCGAGCGATCATGATTTATGGCCCTGCCGGGACTGGCAAGACCTATGTCAGCAGTCGGCTGATTCGCCTGTTCGCCGAGGCCATCTGGGTACCCCATGCCATTGCGATCAATGAGTCGGTGATCGAGATCTATGACCCGCAGGTACACCAGCGGCTGGATGATGGCAGTCCACAGAACAATCTGATGCTCAACGAAGGGATCGACCGTCGGCTGCTGTGCTGCAAACGCCCGATCGTCATTACCGGCGGTGAGTTGAGCATGGAACAGCTGGACATCCGGTATGACCCCTTTACCCGTCAGTACCAGGCCGCCTTGCAGCTCAAGGCCAGCAATGGCCTGTTCATCATCGACGACATGGGGCGCCAGCGCATGCCGCCCGCCGAGCTGCTGAATCGCTGGATCGTCCCGATGGAAGAGAAACGCGACTTCCTCAACCTGGGCGGCGGGCGGCATTGCGAGTTGCCGTTCGATCTGATTCTGGTGTTTTCCACCAACCTCAATCCCCTGGAGTTGGCCGATGAGGCCTTCCTCCGCCGGATTGGCTACAAGCTGCAATTCGGTTACCTGAAGCCCGAAGAGTACGAACGGATCTGGCAGCAGGAGTCCGAGCGTCTGGGCATTCGTCATGACCCGCTGCTGGTGCGCTTTGCACTACAGAAACTTTACGCCATCGAAGGCATGCCGTTGGTGCCTTGCCATCCCCGCGATCTCCTGAACATGGCGCTCGATCGCCAGCGTTACCTGGGCGGTTCCGGGCCACTGTCGCCGCAGGAGCTTGAATGGGCGTGGAGCAACTACTTCGTCCAGCTCGACTTTCTTTGAGTAGGAGATACAGACATGAGCTCTCGTACTGCAACGCTGATTGGTATTTCGTTGGTCATGGGCCTCGGCGCCGCATGGATGGCCAACTCCTGGTTGAGCGCACGGCTCAATGCAAGCCCCGATGATCATCTTCGAAGCGTGGTAGTCGCCACGGTCGAGATTCCGTTCGGGCAGATGGTCGAGGCCCAGCAGGTCACGACCGTGCGCATGCCCATGGATACGATCCCGGACGATGCTTTCGACTCCAGCGACAAGGCGGTGGGCAAGATCGCCACGTTCGACATCCTGCGCGGCGACATCGTGCGGGGGGCGCGCCTCAGTGAACACTTGGGTGGCAGCACCCTGGCCTCTTTGATTGCTCCCGACAAACGCGCCATTTCGGTACGGGTGGATGATGTGGTCGGGGTCGGCGGGTTCCTGTTGCCGGGTAACCGGGTCGATGTGCTGGCAACCAAGCAAACCAACGGCAGTAACAACAACGCCGTGTCGCGGACCATCCTCGAAAACTTGCGTGTGTTGGCGGTGGATCAGACCGCAGGCACCGACAAGACGCAGCCAGTGGTGGTGCGTGCCGTGACACTGGAAATGACCACCACCGAGGCGGAAGCCCTGGTCACCGCGCAGACCGAAGGGAAGTTGCAACTGGCCCTGCGCAACCCGCTGAACCTCACGAAAAAACCGACCCCCGCACCTGTAGCACCTGCTGCGCCTGTTACGCAGACCATTGCCATGGCCACCGAAACGGCGCCAAGACGCGTGGTACACCGTAGCAGCGGTAATGGCGGGGCTGTCACCGTTATTCGTGGCATCGAATCCCATGTCGTCAATGTGCGCTGACAAGGCGCAATGGGTAGCAGGGTAGTGGCGGAGCCGATTCGGGTCCGTATCGGCAAATGAGGGCTTGATCATGAATTCTCGAATTCAACGGCCGTTTCCGGTAACGCCAAGGCGCCAGCGGGGATCGGTGACCGTACTGATGGTGATCGCGTTGGCGGCGATTACCATGATGGCGGCATTGGCGCTGGATGGCAGCCACATGCTGCTGAACAAGACCCGCCTGCAAAATGCGGTGGACGCCGCCGCCCTGAGTGGCGCAAAAACCCTGAGTCAGGTCACCGGCGGTACCAGTATTGCCAGTACAACGCGCACTGCCGCACTGAATACGCTGACGCTCAATGCGAATGCCACCGGCAACACCGAGCTGGCAACGGCCATCGCCAGCAGCACGGGCACTTTCGCGGTGGTGGAACTGGCCAACAACGTTTACGGACCGTTCTCCTACCCAGGGCCGGCGGATGCCACTTACGTTCGGGTGACGGTGCCGAGCTATCGCCTGACCGGGTTTTTCTGGAGTTTCGTCCAGTCGTTGGGCACTGCCGGCCTGGGCAACAAGGCGGTGGCGGCGATGGCCACTGCCGGCCCCAGCCCCACCAGCCCCTGCGATCTCGCGCCATTGATGGTCTGTGGTGACCCGACTCAATACAACCCGAGCGCCGGGGTGTTCTGGGGCTACCACTTTGGCGATTTGCAGGATTTGAAATCGGGCGCCGGAAATACGTCCCCGATTGGCCCAGGCAACTTTCAACTGCTCGATTTTGGTTCGGGTGGCAGCACGATCAGGCAGGATCTGGCCGGAGGCGGCTCGGTGTGCCGCAGCGTCGGGCAAAATGTCACGACCCAACCGGGCAACCAGGTCGGCCCGGTGTCCCAAGGTTTGAACACCCGCTTCGGCCAGTACAGTGGAGGGCTCAGAGCCGCGGATTATCCGCCAGACCTGATCGTTAGCTACAACTCGCCGCAGATCACCTGGAACAGCTCAAGCACGCCGCCACGGGCGGAGTACCAGGGCCAGCCCGTCACATCGAACAATGGCAATCTTTCCGCCGGCGGTACGGCGCTCCTGGACTACAACGACTGGCTGGCGAGTTCCGCCGGGTGTGTTGCCGGCTCGGGCAGTGGCTGCCAGAGCGGTGGGGTCTTTGAGCGACGGATGCTGAAAATCGTGATTGGCGACTGCAGCGGGAAAAACAATGGCGCCACTTCGATTCCAGTCCTGGGTTTTGGCTGCTATTTCGTGGTGCAGCCGGCCGGCGTCGGTGGGACTGTAGCGCAGATCTTCGGGCAGTTCGTGCAGGAGTGTACAGGCGACAACGTGCCCGGCCCCAATCCTTCAGGTGATGCCGGCCCACGGATCATTCAGCTCTACAAAACCTATATCAATGGCAGCGGCACTCCGAGCACTGACTCGTAGGGGGCGTCATGAGACTTCACGCGTTGAAACAACCGCAGGGCCAGCAAGGCATGGCGTTGGTGGAATTCACCATCGTCCTGCCGTTGATGCTGCTGCTGTTGCTGGCCCTTGGCGAGTTTGGCCGCATGCTCTTTCAATACAACACCCTGTTACAGGCCAGCCGTGATGCCGGCCGTTACGTCGCCAGCCAGGCGTGGAACTCGACGCTCGGCACAGTCGCGCTAAGCAGCACGCTGCAGACCCAGACGAAAAACGTCGCGGTCTATGGCGTGCCTGCCAACACCGGGACGCCTGTGGTGTCAGGGTTGACGACCGGTAACGTCGCGGTCTCCGCCGTGGGCACCGACCATGTGCAGGTCACCATCACCTATACCTTCTGCCCGGTGATAGGAGCAGGCAATTGTACCGGCTCAATTACCGGGCTTTTTGCCAATACGATTGCGCTGAGTATTCCACTGGTCGCCACAACCGTCATGAGGGTGCTGTGATGAATCGCAAACACATGCGCGGCGTCTATGTGGTGGAGTTCGCCTTCGTCGGCTTGCTGGTGTTCGTCCTGTTGTTCGGCGTGCTGGAAATGGGCCGCCTGTACTTCACGGTCAATACCCTCGATGAGTCCGTGCGGCGCGGCGCGCGCCTGGCGGCGGTGTGCAATATCAGCGATCCGATTGTGTTGCAGCGGGCGATCTTCAATCCTGCAGGCAATACAGGTACGAGTCAGCTGATCACCAATCTGAGTACCACCAACCTGACGCTGACCTATCTGGACACAAACGGTGCGGTGGTGAGCAACCCCAGCGACACCACCAGCGCCACTGGATTCCGTGCCATCCGTTATGTCCAGGTGAGCCTGCCAGGCTACGTTTTCAATCTGTTTATTCCCGGGTTTGGCGTGCCCATTACGTTGCCCACCTTCAGGGCGACCTTGCCACGCGAAGCTCTTGGGCATCATTCCGAATCAGGGGAGGTCACTCCATGCTGAATATCAAGGAAACTCCACTAAGCACTGCGACCGGCAAACCAGGGCTGCGATTGCTGATCAGTAGCCGTGACGCCACGGCGTTGCGTGATCTGCAAAGCGTTTGCCAACGCATGCCCAGCCTGGAGGTGAGCACGCGTCTGGTGAGTAATGGGCATGTCGACCCTCTCTATGGTCTGGAGCGGATGCCCGATCTGTTGTTGGTGCGTGTCAGCCATCTGTGGCGTGAGGAGCTGGCGGCACTGTTACAGCGTCCGGCCCATGAGCGTCCGCCGCTGTTGGTGTGTGGCCTGTTGAACGAGCAGGACGCCATGCGCCTGGCGATGCAGGCCGGCGCCCGTGATGTCCTGCCGGAACCGATAGCCGAGACAGAACTGGTTTCAGCCTTGAGTCGTCTGGTCACAGAGGTCCGGGTCAACAGTGGGGTAGAAGGGAAGCTGATTGCCGTGATGGGTGCCAAGGGCGGCTCCGGCAGTACCTTGCTGGCCTGTAACCTGGCTCACCAGCTTAGCGTCAAGGGCGGCAATACCCTGCTTTTGGACATGGACCTGCAATTTGGCAGCGTGACGCATTACCTCGATGTGGCGCAGTCGCACAGCCACCTGGAGGTGTTGCAGCAGGTCGAAGACATGGACAGCGTTGCGCTACGCGGTTTTTGCAGCCACTTCAGCCCGACCTTGCATGTGCTGGGTGGGCGGGCCGGTGAGTTGTGTCTGCCGCAGGATGCCCAGCCCGAGCAACTCGATGCCCTGTTGCAGTTGGCCCGCGCCAGTTATGACTGGGTGGTGGTCGATCTGCCACGGCAAATCGACCACCTCACAGGCTCCGTGCTGGAGCAGGCAGACCGGGTATACGTCGTGGTGCAGCAGAGTGTCAGCCATCTGCGCGATGCCAGCTCGCTGACGCGGATTCTTCGCGAAGACCTGGGCGTGCGCGGGGATCAATTGCAGGTGGTGGTCAACCGCTATGACAAGGCGGCAGCGATCAGCCTCAAGGATATCGGCGAGGCGCTACGCTGCGCGAACCTGTTGAAATTACCCAACGACTTCAACCTGGTCAGCCAGAGTCAGAACTCTGGCGTGCCGTTGGGGGTGCAAGCACCGCGGGCTCCGATCAGCGTCGCCGTACGGCAGATGTCCGAGGCGTTGGTCGGTAAGCAGATGACCGGGAACAAAGGCTTGTTCAAACGTGCCTTCAACCGTTTTTTCGGGGGATAACCCATGATCAGCGACTTTCGTAACCGCTTGCGCAAACAGTCCGGTAAACCCGCCGCATCGTCGCTTGGGCAACCGGGTGACGACTTGCTGGACCCGGCAGAGGAGTTGATGGCGTGGGAACGTTCGGTTCCGGACGTTATTTACGAAACCCGAAGCCAGGTCACCCCGGTGGAGGCCGAGTGGCGGGAGAAAATCTACCAGCAGTTGCTCAAGGTCATGGACCTGTCCTTGCTCGATTCCCTTGAGCAGGCCGAGGCCACGCGGCAAATTCGCGAGATTTGCCAGCGCTTGCTGGATGAGCATTCAGCTCCCGTGAGTTCGGTCAGCCGTCAGTTGATCATCAAGCAGATCACCGATGAGGTGCTGGGCCTTGGCCCACTGGAGCCGTTACTGGCGGATCACACCGTGTCTGACATTCTGGTCAACGGCTCTGCCTCGGTGTATGTCGAACGCTTTGGCAAGCTGCAGAGGACCGATGTGCGTTTTCGTGACGATCAGCATTTGCTGAACATCATCGACCGCATCGTTTCCAGTCTGGGGCGGCGCATCGATGAGTCCTCGCCGTTGGTGGACGCCCGGCTCAAGGACGGTTCTCGGGTCAACGCAATTATTCCACCGCTGGCCATCGACGGGCCGAGCGTGTCGATCCGTCGTTTTGCGGTGGACCTGCTCAATACCGATAGCCTGATCCAGGTCGGTACCTTGACCCCGGCCATTGCTTTGCTGCTCAAGGCGATTGTTCGTGGACGTTTGAACGTATTGATCTCCGGCGGTACCGGCAGCGGCAAGACCACCATGCTCAATGTGCTGTCCAGTTTCATTCCGCAAAATGAACGAATCGTCACCATTGAAGACTCGGCCGAACTGCAACTGCAGCAGCCTCATGTGGTGCGTCTGGAAACCCGTCCTTCGAACATCGAGGGGCGTGGAGAGGTGAGCCAGCGCGAATTGGTGCGCAACAGTTTGCGGATGCGCCCCGACCGCATTGTGATCGGCGAAGTCCGTGGCGCTGAAGCGCTGGACATGCTAACGGCGATGAACACCGGCCACGACGGTTCGTTGACCACGATCCACGCCAATACCGCGCGCGATGCATTGGGGCGAATCGAGAACATGGTGTCGATGACCGGTGCGACTTTCCCGATCAAGGCCATGCGTCAGCAGATCGCCTCGGCCATTGACGTGGTGATCCAGCTGGAACGTCAGGAGGACGGCAAGCGGCGTCTGGTCAGCGTGCAGGAAATCAACGGCATGGAAGGCGAGATCATCACCATGACCGAGATTTTCTCGTTTGCACGCAGCGGCATTGGCGAACACGGTGAAGTGCTCGGCGATTATCGGCCCAGCGGCATGATCCCGGCCTTTCGCGACGTGTTGGCCAAACGTGGCATCGAGTTGCCACTGAACTTGTTCAGGCCTGAATGGATGGAGGCACGGCAGCCATGAACCATATATCCGGTGAATTCATTCTGGTCTTTCTCGGTATGGTGTTTATCGCCGTCTTCCTCCTGTCCCAGGGGGTGGTGGTGCCGGTGTTCGGTGAGGCGGGCAAGATGCGCAAGCGCATTCGCGGTCGCCTGCATGTGCTGGAGAAAGCCAACAACCTGCCCAACATGCAGACCGTGCTGCGGCAGAAATACCTGACACGCTTGTCGCCACTGGAAGCCTGGCTTGAGCAACTGCCGTTTATGGCGAGCCTGACACAGCTGATCGAGCAATCCGGGCATGAATATCGGGCCTATCGGGTGCTGTTTCTCGGGATCGCCATGGGAGTTGGTGCAGTAGCCCTGGTCTTCTTGTTCTCGTCACTCTGGTGGATGGCGTTGGCGGTGGCCTTTGCGGTGGCTTGGCTGCCGCTGCTGAAAATCCTCCGTGACCGCAACAAACGCTTTGCCGAGTTTGAGGAGGGCTTGCCGGATGCGCTGGATGCCATGTGCCGGGCCTTGCGCGCCGGGCATCCGTTCAACGAAACCCTGCGGCTGGTCGCCGAGGAGCACAAGGGGCCGGTGGCACATGAATTCGGCCTGACCTTCGCCGATATCAACTATGGCAATGATGTGCGCCGAGCCATGCTCGGCCTGTTGGAACGCATGCCGAGCATGACGGTGATGATGCTGGTGACGTCGATCCTCATCCATCGCGAAACCGGCGGCAATCTGACCGAGGTGCTCGAACGTTTGAGTCGCTTGATCCGGGGGCGCTTCCGCTTTCAGCGCAAGATCAAGACGCTGTCAGCCGAAGGGCGAATGTCCGCCTGGGTGCTGGTTTCAATTCCCTTCGTGCTGGCGGCGGCGATCCTGATCACGACTCCCAGCTACCTGCCTGTGCTGACCAATGATCCACTCGGCCACAAGCTGATCATCGGGGCTTTCTGCGCGATGTTGGTCGGGATTGTCTGGATCCGCAAAATAATCCGGATTCAGGTTTAAGCGGTATTCGCTACGAGGAGGTGCAGGTCATGGACTATTTGCTCGGGTTGTTGGGTCGGGTGACGGGTAATGAGGCGCTGGCGCGCCTGTTGTTCGTCAGTGCGATAGGGGTGAGTACGGTGCTTGCGGTCGTCACCGTGATATTACTGGTGTTGGGGCTTCAGGACCCGATGCAACGTCGCCTTGCGCTGATCAAGCGGGGGCATTACGGGAGTGCAGGGGGGCCAGACGCGCCGGGTAATCTGCAACTGTTGCTGGAGCGGGTCGGCCAGCGTTTTGGCTCTGCCGAAACGGCTAAGGCGTCCGAAACCCAGCTGTTGTTGATGCACGCGGGGTACCGCTCGTCTTCAGCAGTGCAGATGTACTGGGCGGTGCGCTTGTTGTTACCGCTGATATTGGTCGGCATTTCGCTACTGGTGTTGCCACTGATTCCTCGTGTTTCTTTGCCCCTGGGCCTATTGCTGGTGCTCATGGCAGCCGCTGTCGGTTGGCTGTTGCCAGCAATGTATGTCGGCAAGCGCAAACAGCTGCGTCAGGCCCGGCTGCGTGTCGCGTTTCCGGATGCCCTGGATCTGATGGTGGTCTGCGTGGAATCGGGGCTGGCCTTGCCTACGACCATCGAGCGGGTGGCTGAAGAGATGGCGGTCAGTCAGGTCGAACTGGCGGAGGAACTGGCGTTGGTCAATGCGCAAATCCGTGCCGGCATCACCAGTACCGAGGCGCTCAAGCAACTGGCCGTGCGTACCGGGCTGGAAGATGTGCAAGGGTTGGTCAGCCTGTTGGGGCAGAGCATCCGCTTCGGTACCAGCGTAGCCGATACCCTGCGCATCTATGCCGATGAGTTTCGCGACCGGCGTACGCAGGCAGCCGAAGAAATGGGGGCGAAGATTGGTACCAAGCTGATATTCCCACTGATCTTCTGTCTGTGGCCGAGCTTCTTCCTGGTCGCTATTGGACCGGCGTTGATCGGGGTGCTCAAAGCGTTCGGGTGAGATAAGCGAGGGGGGCTGCCAAGCAGGATGGCGGCTCCTGTCGGAGCAGAGGGTGGAGCAAATATAAAGTGGATCAGGCCCGGCGCCTGATCCACTTTTATCCTTTTATTCGTTTAACCACGCACGTTCTTGGCCCCGACGTTCTTGCCAGGTAACGCTGGACTACGCCAGAGGCTGATCGCCCACTGACGTGGCTCATTTGCCGCCGTTGCTCATGCTACCCGCTGCCTTCTGGTCAAAATGTTCAGGAATCGGGTGGGTGAAGCTATCCAGCCAACGTTGCATGGAAAGGTCACGTTCGGTGGCCGAAACGCTCTGCAGTCGAGGGGACGCCACTACGCCGCGAATCTGTAGTTGCATCCATTGTTCCGTGCCTTGTTGCGGCACCGAAGAGGGCCCAGGCTCAATAGCCCAGGCGGTCGTGGACAGGCAAGCCATGCACACTATCAACAGCCTCTTGGTATTCATTTGCGACTCCTCGTCTTGTCTACTTGATCGCATTGGCTGAGGCATTGACTACCTCTGTCATGCCTTTACCCTCGGTAGCCACCACTTTTTTGGCCGGGGCCTTGAGTCTTTCCGCGCGAGCTTGAGCATCCGAGACTTGCTTGGGGCTCAGGCTGGCGCGGTTTGCGAGTTCGGCAGCCTGCTTCCAGTTGTCCTGATAGATCAGCAGCGTCACCAAATTGAGTGCCGCCAGCGAGTCCGACGGCTTGAGTTCCATGGCGGTCATAAACTGAAAGCGTGCCTCATTGGGCCGACGCTGGTTGAGGTAGACGACCCCCAGGTCATTGCGGATTTTGTCGTCGGTAGGGGCCATCCTCATCGCACGTTCCAGGTGATCGACCGCGGCCGCATTATCATTTCTGGCCACGGCTATCTGGCCCAGACCATGCTCGCCTTCAGCGGCCAGGCATGTACCGAGCAGACTCTTGTACAACGGTTCGGCCTCGTTACGGCCCAGCAGGCGCAGTACTCGAGCCTTGCGCAGGCGAACCTGCGGCAGGTCATCAGGCAGCCCTTCCAGATTCGCCAAGCTGGCGTACAAACGGCTATCGTTGGTCATGTCGTCGGCCAGGTTCAGCGACAACTGCTGATCGGAGCTTGGGCTCGAGCAACTACTCGGTCGCGAAGACAGGCCATTGGTGGCACACCCTGCGAGCATCACCGTCGCCGCTATTGCTATGACCGCTTTCATTGAGTGTCCTCTGGTTACAACACCTTGAACCAGGCTCATTGCGAGAGCCCCATGCGGCTGTCGAAGTCACCGTTGTCGAGGAAGTACATGCGGTAGAAGTTCGGGTCGTAATTGCGCAGTTGCTCACCTGGCAATGACGGCAGTTTTGCGTTGACTGCCAACGGTTGAACCAGGTGCGGGGTGACGATCATCAGCAGCTCGCGCTCTTCACGGTTGATGCTGTTATTGCGAAAGAACGCGCCGAGAATCGGGATATCGCCCAGTCCTGGAAACTTGTTCACCTGGGAGCTGTTGCTGGTGCTGATCAGGCCGCTGATGACGAAGCTTTCGCCATCGGCCAGGGAAATGCTGGTATCGGTACGGCGCACGGTAAATGCCGGGACCACGGTGCCGGCGATCTGTATGGCCTTGGTGAAGTCCAGCTCGCTGACCTCGGGTGCCACCTTCAGGGCAATGCGTCCTTTGTCGATGATGGTCGGGGTCAGGGTCAGGCGGACACCGAATTCCTTGTACTCGATGGAGATGTTGTCGCTGCCTGAGCTGGGCACCGGGATCGGCACTTCACCACCGGCCAGGAAGCTCGCACTTTGTCCGCTGAGTGCTACAAGGCTCGGCCGCGCCAGGGTATAGGCAAAGCCACTGCCTTCCAGCGCATTGATCATCCCCAGCACATTGCCGCCGCCAAAGCCGATATTGAACGTGTCGTTATTGAGCGGGATGTTTGGCGCCAGATTACCAATGTGGCCGGGGGTTACGGTCACCCCGGGTACAGAGCCCGGCGAGCCGAACAGAAAATTGCCGCTCTTGCCGAAGATCGACGTGCTGGCCTCTTTCAACTTGGTGCGGCTGACTTCGACGAAGCGAATATCGGTCTGCACCTGGCTCGGCAACAGCGGGTCTGCAGAAGGCACCGTCGACACGCTGGTCAGCGCTGCGGTGGCCCTGCCTTTGACGAACACCATGCTTTGGCGCGGCGTGGGCGAGCAGGCGGTCCAGACCATCAGGCTGGTGGCGCCGGGCGCTACACCCGTGAGGATGAAGGAGTTGCTGCTGCTGGTTTGCACGTCGGCAACCTTCGGGTCGCCCACTGCCAGTTGCTTGATCGGGACTGGCATGCGCAACTCATCCTGAAGCCCTTGGCCGACCTCGAACACGGCGGGCAGACTGGCCAGTTGCGAGCAATTGTTCGCCGCGGCCTGAGCCGCATCCACACCAAGGCCCATCCACAACAGGCCATGGATAATTCGTTTGAAAGCGGGCACGGTACGATAGCTCATTAAGTGCATCCTCGCTGAATAGGCCATCTGCGGGCTAACCTGGTTACCCTGGATCGCATTAAGGCGCCCGGGCCGGCCCTCCACTTCACCAGACCACTAACCATTAGTGGTCCTGGCAATATTGCTGGGTGCTGCGCGCTAGCAGGTGCAATACACGGGTCTGACTGACCTGCGAGCGACCTGCGCTAAAACTGTCGTTAGTGATCCAGATACCTGGGCTCGGGACACTCGAGGTTTTTTGCCAACCTTGTTTGGTTCGCACAGGCTACCGACCGGAGCGATATGCACGGGCTCGACAGCAACAGTGGCTATAAACAGGGCTGTCAGCCGACGTGGTTCCCCCAAAAAACAACTGGCAATCAGGCCACAAAGCAGAAAAACGCCAGCCAGGATCATAGTGAGGTATCTCCTTCTGCCAATTCGCTATCTGATCGCTGAACAAAACGTGGACAACTCGAAACCGTATGATTTGCTCTTTGCTTGAAGGTAGTTCAACCGAGGCAAAGCGCCATTGTTTAGAAGAAAAACTTCTGTGCAAATGTGGGGGCGTTGCTGTTTTTCGAGTTGTGCTCTCACCCGCGAGTTGGCCCCATGACGGGGTATTTCCACACGCAATGTGCCCTTTCAAATTGTTACCGGGTGCACCAATACGACGCAAAAACGTGGCTCCGGTAACATTCACGAAAGCGGCTCGGCCACCCTCAAGATTTTTTTGATCATTGCCAAAGGCCCGTTCCAGACGCCTTCCTGTTGCTTAAAAAGTTTTCTTCAGCTGCCGTTCAGCGAGTTGGCTGGTTGATTGCATATGCTTGTATGTACAAGTAAGTGTGTGTGCATAAGAGGCACCCGAAGGTGCTGATGCACAAGATGGCTTTAAAGCACGTACTTGAGGTTCAGGTTTACAGCGTCACACGCATTCCAGTAGCAGCACCCATGCGCCACAAGCGCCCGTAGTGGTTTTAGGAATTGATAATAATGAAAAGAACATTGCTGACCCTTTCTGCTTTGACACTGTGCATGGCCGCAGGCGTAGCCACCGCCAAAGAGTACAAAGAGCTGCGTTTTGGCGTTGATCCTTCCTACGCTCCGTTCGAGTCCAAAGCGGCCGACGGCAGCCTGGTGGGCTTCGACATCGATCTGGGTAACGCGATCTGCGCCGAGCTGAAGGTCAAGTGCAAATGGGTCGAGAGCGATTTCGACGGCACGATTCCAGGCCTCAAGGCCAACAAATTCGACGGCGTAATCTCTTCCATGACCGTGACCCCGGCCCGTGAGAAAGTCATCGACTTCTCCAGCGAGCTGTTCTCCGGCCCGACTGCTCTGGTCTACAAGAAAGGCTCCAGCGTTTCTGACGTAGCCTCGCTCAAGGGTAAAAAAGTCGGCTACGAGCAAGGCACCATCCAGGAAGCCTACGCCAAGGCCGTACTGGACAAAGCCGGAGTAGAAACCAAGGCCTACGCCAACCAGGATCAGGTTTACGCGGACTTGATGTCCGGTCGCCTCGACGCCACGATCCAGGACATGCTGCAAGCCAAGCTGAGCTTTTTGAAGTCGCCGCAAGGGGCTGATTACGAGGTCAGCCAGCCGATCGACAGCGAGTTGTTGCCCGCTAAAACAGCGGTGGGTATCGCCAAAGGCAACACCGAGCTCAAGGCCCTTCTCGATAAAGGCATCAAGGCGATCCACGATGACGGCACCTACGACTCGATCCAGAAGAAACACTTCGGTGATTTGAGTCTCTACAGCGGCAAGTAAGGCCCCGGTGCCCGTCCTCGGGACGGGCGCTTTTTTATCGCGATAGGTTCCTGAATTATGTTCGAAGCACTTTTGCAGACACTCGGGCTCTCCGGATTCAGCTTGAAGGGGTTCGGCCCTCTGTTGCTGGAAGGCTCCTGGATGACCGTCAAGCTATCGATACTGTCGCTGCTGTTGAGCGTTCTGCTCGGCCTGATCGGCGCCAGTGCCAAACTGTCCAGCGTCAAACTGTTGCGGATTCCGGCCCAGCTCTACACCACGCTGATTCGCGGCGTGCCGGACCTGGTGCTGATGCTGCTGATTTTCTACAGCCTGCAAACCTGGTTGACCAGTTTCACCGAGGCGCTGGGCTGGGAATACATCGAGATCAATCCATTCGCCGCCGGGATCATCACCCTGGGTTTCATCTACGGCGCGTACTTCACCGAGACCTTTCGCGGCGCGATCCTAGCTGTGCCCCGCGGACAGATGGAAGCCGCCACGGCCTATGGCTTGAGCCGTGCCCAGCGCTTTCGCTTCGTGGTGTTCCCGCAAATGATGCGCTTCGCCCTGCCGGGCATCGGCAATAACTGGATGGTGATCCTCAAGGCCACCGCGCTGGTGTCGATCATCGGCCTGGCGGACCTGGTCAAGGCTGCTCAGGACGCCGGTAAAAGCTCCTATCAACTGTTCTTTTTTCTGGTGTTGGCGGCGCTGATCTATCTGGTGATCACCAGCGCATCGAACTATGTCCTGCGCTGGCTCGAACGGCATTACGCGGCAGGTTCCCGGGAGGCTGTACGATGATCGAATTACTGCAGGACTACTGGAAGCCCTTCCTCTATAGCGACGGTTACCACATCACTGGCCTGGCCATGACGTTGTGGCTGCTCAGCGCCTCGATCTTCATCGGTTTCCTGGTGTCGGTTCCACTGTCGATTGCCCGGGTTTCCAACAAACTTTACGTACGCTGGCCGGTGCAGTTCTACACCTACCTGTTTCGCGGTACGCCGCTGTATATCCAGTTGCTGATTTGCTACACCGGGATCTACAGCCTGGCCGCGGTCCGTGCGCAGCCGCTGCTCGATGCGTTCTTTCGCGATGCGATGAACTGCACCATCCTGGCCTTTGCCCTGAACACCTGCGCCTACACCACGGAGATTTTCGCCGGAGCGATTCGCAGCATGAACCACGGTGAAGTCGAAGCCGCCAAGGCCTACGGTCTGACGGGCTGGAAGTTGTATGCCTACGTGATCATGCCGTCGGCCCTGCGTCGCTCGTTGCCGTACTACAGCAACGAAGTGATCCTGATGCTGCACTCGACCACCGTGGCCTTCACCGCCACCGTCCCGGACATTTTGAAAGTGGCGCGGGATGCCAACTCGGCGACCTTCCTGACCTTTCAGTCGTTCGGCATTACCGCGCTGATCTACCTGTTGGTGACCTTTGCGCTGGTCGGACTGTTCCGCATTGCCGAACGTCGCTGGCTGGCTTTTCTGGGCCCGGCTCACTAGGACTTAGCGCTCTGTACGGCCACTCATCAGGCCACGGGCTTTGTCGCCGCTTGCGACGGTTACGCAGCGGCGACCCATTTTCCCTTAGAGGATGCTTGCGCACATGTACAAATTGACTGTTGAAGAACTACACAAGAGCTACGGTAGCCACGAAGTGCTCAAGGGCGTTTCCCTGAAAGCCAAAACCGGTGACGTGATCAGCCTGATCGGCGCCAGCGGCTCGGGCAAAAGCACCTTTCTGCGCTGCATCAACTTTCTCGAAACGCCCAACGACGGCGCGATGAGCCTGGACGGCAAGCAGATCCGGATGGTCAAGGATCACCATGGCATGCACGTGGCTGACGATGCCGAGCTGCAACGACTGCGCACCCGGCTGGCGATGGTGTTCCAGCACTTCAACCTGTGGGGCCACATGACCGTGCTGGAAAACATCACCATGGCCCCGCGCCGGGTGTTGGGTGTCAGCAAGAAAGACGCCGAAGATCGCGCCCGGCGTTATCTGGACAAGGTCGGCCTGCCGGCCCGCGTGGCGGATCAGTACCCGGCGTTCCTCTCGGGCGGTCAGCAGCAGCGGGTAGCGATTGCCCGCGCACTGGCGATGGAGCCGGAAGTCATGCTGTTCGACGAACCGACCTCGGCGCTGGACCCGGAACTGGTGGGCGAAGTGCTCAAAGTGATCCAGGGCCTGGCCGAAGAAGGCCGGACCATGATCATGGTGACCCACGAAATGAGCTTTGCCCGCAAAGTCTCGAACCAGGTGCTGTTCCTGCATCAGGGGCGGGTTGAGGAAGAGGGCGCGCCTGAAGACGTGCTGGGTAACCCGAAGAGCGAACGCCTGAAGCAGTTCCTCAGCGGCAACCTCAAGTAACGCCCTCCGCCCTTGTAGGAGCAAGGCTTGCCCGCGATGGGCACAATGCGGTCCACCAGATAAACCGCATTATCGTTCATCGCGGGCAAGCCATGCTCCTACAGAGGGGACGCCTCTGAGCAGGCACGATTCACATCGACAGAATCAAGCGCCCGTCGAAGAGGGCCAGGACCATCCCTCATTTAGCGTTATTTGATTAATGGAACTTCAAGCATGCCTTCGGGTAAGTCCAGATTGTCTAGCGCTCGATTGATCAACAACTCGCCCAGCACCGCCAGTTGCTGAATGGCCAACGCTACGTTGCGGCGCGAACCTTCCAGTTCCCCGGCAAGGTCGGTGGTCATGACGTTCAGGGAGGCGAGGGTTTCACTGGCATGACAGAGCAGAGATTCGGTGTCGATATTCGGGACGATGGTGAAGATGTGGCTGATTGGGGCGGGGCGGTCTGGATTACGTGGACGGGCGCTGACAAGGCGTGGAGTGCTTTTGGAACACGTGGACAGATCGACGGTGTCGGTTGGTGGAGCATCTGGGGATTCTGGAGAGTGCGAGGTGGTTTTTTTCATGTGTCAGGTCCATCCATAGAAAGTCATTGGGCCTGCGAGTGCAGGCGCCTGGCATCAGGCGATGTTGTGCAGTGGGCGCAGCATCGCCGAATGATTCAGCCCACCTCGTAGCGGACCGAAAGCGTGCCCTTCTTCTGCGAAAGGGCTGCGATAGTGACTGTGCCTAATTCCTGCAGGCGCCTTACATGGGTACCGCCGCAGCCGTAGGCGGGCAGTTCACCGAAGCCGATTTCACGCGAACCTTCGCGCAGCGTAGTCAGGCGTGGCAGATCGGTAGCGATCCACTGGGCGAGGGCTTGCTGGATCGTTTCGGCTTCCAGTTCCTGGGACGTTTCACCGGGTGTGAAGGTGACCTTGCCTTCGCCCGGCCAATGATGGGCCTTGATTGGTGTCCAGCCCTTGGTTTCGAGGAAGTGCCCGATCAAATGGCCGGCCGAATGCAGGCGGGTATTAAGTTGACGGCGTTGTTCGTCGACCTTGATTGAGGTCATGCCCGGGCCTACCGGTCGGTCGACGTAGTGCACGATACGATCCTGCTCTTGCACGACCCGCGTGACCTGGCTTTCGCCGATCCAGCCGGTATCACACGGCTGGCCACCGCCCTGGGGATGAAACAGGGTAGCGCGCAGCACCACGGCGAACTCGTTCTCGGAGGGCGTGCAATCCAGGACTTCCACATTGGCGCTGAGATCATCGCTATGGAAAAAGAGGCGATACGTCATATTCCATGCCCTTATTAAAGTTTCTATTTTTATTATATGAAGGCTGGAATTGCGTGATAATCCGTTCAAAGATCAAAGGACTGTTGCGCTGTGAGCATAAATCTACCGCTGCCGTTGCTGGGTGAAATGGCGATTTTCGTCAAGGTTGTCGAGACCGGTAGCTTCTCGGAAGCTGCTCGACAGCTGGGCTCGTCGCCTTCGGCAGTGAGTCGCAGCATCTCGCGCCTGGAGAAGGCGCTGGCCACGCGGTTGTTGCAGCGGACCACACGCAAGTTGCGTTTGAGCGACGGTGGCGAAGAGGTGTTCAAGCGCTGTCAGGAAATGGTCAGCGCCGCTCGGTCAGTGATGGAGATCAGTGGCCAGTTCACCCATGAAGCTGAAGGGCTGGTGCGGGTCAGCGTACCGAAGGCGGTGGGGCGATTCGTGGTCCATCCGCATATGCCGGAATTTCTGCGTCGTTATCCCAAAGTCGATGTAGAGCTGCTGCTTGAGGATCGTCAGGTCGATTTGATCGACGATCATGTCGACCTGGCGATCCGCATTACGGATCGCCCACCGGCCGGCCTGGTCGGCCGGCAATTATTGACCATCGATCATTTACTCTGCGCGACCCCGCAATACCTGGCTGAACACGGAACCCCGACTCATCCCCATGACTTGCTCAATCACAGCTGTATCTATCTGGGCGAAACACCGAGCGATGCACGCTGGAAGTTCAAGAAAGGTACCAAAGCAGTGACCGTCGGTGTCCGTGGCCGGTACGCCGCTAATCACACTGGCGTGCGGCTGGAGGCAGTTCTGCAGCATATCGGCATTGGCAGCTTGCCGTACTTCACGGCGCGTCATGCGCTTGAACAAGGGTTGATTGTGCAAGTCCTGCCGGACTGGACCTTTCTGGCGTCCTATCATGGCGGCGCCTGGTTGCTGCATTCACCGACGCGCTATTTGCCGCCCAAACTTCGAGTGTTTATCGATTACCTGGTGGAGTGTCTGGAGAAAGAGCCGACGCTGGGCAAACCGGGAAAATTGAGTGGTCCGGGCAAGGTCGCGGCGGCGTATGAGTTGCCGGAGAGCGATGGATTACTCTGAAGGCCCTTTCGCGAGCAAGCCACCGAGTCATTCGGCAATGCCACAAAAAAAGGCCCGCATGTTTAACCATGCGGGCCTTTTGTATTTCTGATCCGGGATCAGTGCTTGCTGTCCTGGTTCGACAGGGCCAGCAGTTGTTTTTCCTGATTCCAGTCGAACGGTTCGTCGTTCTGTTCGGCTTCGTAACGACGTTCTTCCAGTGCCTGATACAGGGCGATTTCATCATCAGGCATGTAATGCAGGCAGTCGCCGGCGAAATACCACAACAGGTCGCGAGGGACCAGGTGGGCAATTTGCGGATAACGGGTGATGACCTGACAAATAATGTCCTGGCCCAGGTATTGGCTTTCGATCGGATCGATTGGCAGCGACGCACGCAGTTCGTCGAAGCGTTCCAGGAACAAGGCATGACTTTCGTCTGGAACCTGCTCGGCTTCACCGACAGCGACCAGGATACTGCGCAGGAGGTCGAGCTGGACGAGAATTTGGTCGAGCATAACGGGAGTCCTCTAGATCAAAAGCAAAACGGGCGCCGGAGTATATAGCTCCAGCGCCCGCTTTTCATCATTGACCCGCCGGATGAGCCACCGCGTTAGCGGGTCTTGCCCTGCGCCAGTTCAAGTTGCTCCTTGGAAAAGTCATCGACGTCGATCACTTTGCGCCGCGCGGCTTCGGCCTCATGCAAGGTATGTGCTTCTGCGGCTTGCAGCACGCCGGCCTCCAGGGCGGCGTCGATGACGTGCTCCCCGGCACCCGGTTTGAACTGCCCGCTCTTGAGCGCAAAGTGCATTTTTTTCTGCAGCGGTTGGGCGGCGCTCAGCAAGTTGCAGGCATGTTGCAGGGCACCAACCGGGTCATCGACTGATTGTGGCCGGTAACATCCCCCCAGCAACTCTTCGAGCGTCGGATCGCCTTTGGCACGGCCAATGACCGCTGCCACTTCGGCACCGAGTTTGTCCGACGGCCCTTTGTGACGGCGACCGAACGGGAACACGATGACTCGCATCAGGCAACCCAGGACCTTGCTCGGGAAGTTGCTCAGCAGTTCATCCAGCGCCCGTTCCGACTGGCCGAGACTTTCTTCCATGGCCCAGGTAAACAGCGGCGCCATGTGTTCGGGGGAATCGAGGTCGTGGTAACGCTTGAGGGCGGCGGAGGCCAGGTACAAGTTGCTCAGCACATCGCCGAGTCGGGCCGACAGGCGTTCGCGACGCTTCAGTTCACCGCCCAGCAGCATCATGCTCAGGTCAGCGAGCAGGGCGAATGCCGCTGCCTGACGGTTGAGGGCGCGGAAGTAGCCCTGGCTGAGTTTGTCTCCAGGTACCTGTTCGAAATGCCCGAAGCCGAGGTTCAGTACCAACGTGCTGGCGGCGTTGCTCACGGCGAAACCGATGTGCTTGAGCAGCAGGCCGTCGAACTCCTTCAGTGCCTGGTCCTTGTCTTCACGGCCGGCGAGGGCCATTTCCTTGAGCACGAACGGATGGCAACGGATCGCGCCTTGACCAAAGATCATCAGGTTGCGCGAAAGGATGTTCGCGCCTTCCACCGTGATGAAGATCGGCGCGCCTTGCCAACTGCGCCCGAGGTAGTTGTTGGGGCCCATGATGATCGCCTTGCCACCGTGCACATCCATGGCGTGGCTGATGCATTCGCGACCGCGTTCGGTGAGGTGATACTTGAGAATCGCCGAGAGCACTGAAGGTTTCTCGCCGAGATCCACCGCGTTGGCGGTGAGCATCCGCGCGGCGTCCATCATCCAGGCGTTGCCGCCGATACGTGCCAGCGCTTCCTGAATCCCTTCGAAGGCCGACAGCGGCACGTTGAATTGCTCGCGAACCTGAGCGTATTGGCCGGTCACCAGACTGGTGAACTTGGCCGCCCCGGTGCCGACTGCCGGCAGCGAAATGGAACGCCCGACCGACAGGCAATTCATCAGCATCATCCAGCCTTTGCCGAGCATCTCCTGGCCGCCGATGAGGAAGTCCAACGGCACGAATACGTCCTTGCCGGAGTTCGGACCGTTCATGAACGCGGCGCCGAGGGGCAGGTGGCGTCGACCGATGTCCACACCGGCGGTGTCGGTCGGGATCAACGCGAGGCTGATGCCAAGGTCTTCCTCGTCACCCAGCAGATGATCCGGGTCATAGGCCTTGAACGCCAGGCCGAGCAGGGTGGCGACCGGGCCGAGGGTGATGTAGCGTTTTTCCCAGTTCAGCCGCAGACCCAGGACTTCCTGGCCTTCCCATTCACCTTTGCAGATCACCCCGGTGTCAGGCATAGCGCCCGCATCGGAGCCGGCCAGCGGGCCGGTCAACGCGAAACACGGGATGTCGTCGCCACGCGCCAGGCGGGGCAGGTAATGGTTGCGTTGTTCATCGGTGCCGTAATGCAGCAACAGTTCGGCCGGGCCGAGGGAGTTGGGCACCATCACGGTCGATGCCAGGTCGCCGCTGCGGGTGGCCAGTTTCATCGCCACTTGCGAGTGGGCGTAGGCGGAAAATCCCTTGCCGCCGAACTCCTTCGGGATGATCAGGGCAAAAAAACCATTCTGCTTGATGTGCGCCCAAGCCTCGGCCGGCAGGTCCATCGCCTGGCCGATCTGCCAGTCGCTGACCATGGCGCAGAGCTCCTCGGTCGGGCCATCGATGAACGCCTGTTCTTCTTCGCTCAACTGCGCTTTGGGATAGGACAGCAGTTTGTTCCAGTCCGGACGCCCGCTGAACAGCTCGCCATCCCACCAGACGGTGCCGGCATCGATGGCGTCGCGTTCGGTTTGCGACATTGGCGGTAGGGTTTTCTGGAACCAGTTGAACAATGGGGCACTGAAATATTTGCGCCGCAGGTCGGGCAGCAGCAGTGGCGCCGCGACGACGGCCAGCACGATCCAGAAAATCAGCAGCAGCCAGCCTCGAGCGTGGCTGAAGATTCCCATCGCCAGCAGATAGACCGCCACGATACCCAGGGCGGGCAGGGGCGCGATGCGGCGGTGAGCCAGCCAGGCAATCCCGACCACCAGAACCAGTATCCACAACAACAGCATATTCAATCCTCCGTGAAGCCAGGGTCAAAACCACCTTCAGAGCTTAGACGGCATCTGCAAAACGGGGTGGTCAGAGCGATGTGTTTGAAATCGTGGGAAACAGCGGTGAATTTCGTGAGTGATAGCGCTGGCGGACGCTGTAAAAAAGCTCCGCTGAGCGTGCGACAAGCTCTCGTATTTGGCCGAAACGTCGTTATCTCTGTGCTGGGTCTGCCGATAGACTCATGGCTTCTCCAGGAGATTGTTCTCATGCACGAGTACCTGAGCCCCGGCCGCTTCATCGATAGTGACCACCCAGCGGTGGTGGAGTTCGCTGAACGGCACCGCGGCAACAGCCGTGATCCGGTCGAGCAGGCGGTGAGCCTGTATTACGCCGTGCGTGAAGCGGTGCGCTACAACCCCTACACCTTCAGCCGTGATCCCGCGACCTTGCGTGGCAGTTATGCGCTGGCCACCGGTGAAAGCTACTGCGTGCCCAAAGCCACGTTGCTGGCCGGTTGCGCGCGGCACTGCGGGATTGCCGCGCGGATTGGTCTCGCGGATGTACGCAATCACCTGTCGACCCCGCGCTTGATCGAGTTGCTCAAGAGTGACGTGTTCGCCATGCACGGTTACACCGAGTTGTATTTGCAGGGCCGCTGGGTCAAGGCCACACCGGCGTTCAACCAGAAACTCTGTGAGCTGTTCGATGTACCGGCGCTGGAGTTCGACGGGATCAATGACAGCGTCTTCCACCCGTTCAATCGCCAGGGGCTGCAATCGATGGAGTATCTGGTCGATCACGGCCAGTTCGCCGATGTCCCCGAAGCATTCTTCTTCGAGTACCTGGAAAAACTCTACCCGCATTTGTTCGGTGAGCAGTCGCCAGCCCTGTTGGGCGACATGCAGAGCGATTTGAGTCGCGGCTGATCCGGGGCGTAGACTGCCCCGGCATTCATCCATTGAGGAGCGGTCATGCTGAAGATCTGGGGTCGGAAAAATTCGTCGAATGTCAGAAAGGCACTGTGGTGCGCCGAAGAACTCGGGCTGACCTACGAAACGCAGGATGCGGGCGGGGCTTTTGGTGTGGTCGACACACCGGAATATCGCGCGATGAACCCCAATGGCCGCATTCCGGTGATTGAAGACGACGGTTTTGTGCTGTGGGAATCCAACGCTATCGTGCGTTACCTGGCTGCCCGTCACGCAGCGGGTTCGAACTGGTTCCCGGCCGATGTGCAGGCCCGGGCGAGCGCGGAAAAGTGGATGGACTGGACCACTTCGTCGTTTGCCGAACCTTTCCGCCAGGTGTTCTGGGGCGTATTGCGCACCCAGGCCGATCAGCAGGATTGGGTCGCGATCAATGCGGCGCAGAAAACCTGCGAGCAATTGCTGTCGATGGTTGATCAGGCATTGGCGCAGAAACCGTATTTGTCCGGCGACGAGATCGGCGCGGGCGATATTCCGTTGGGCAGCTTTATCTATGCCTGGTTCGAGATGCCCATCGAGCGAGCGCCAATGCCTCATCTGCAAGCCTGGTATGCGCGACTGAAGCAACGTCCGGCTTATCAAAAAGCTGTCATGACCGCGTTGACTTAATACTGACTATCAACACACTTGACTGTACTTGTGCGGCGTCGCCAAGCACCATTGCGTTCATGCGCCGCGGTTGCATGGCTCGCCGCCCGCTCTTATTTATTCCTGACTTCCCTTCTTGGTGCGTAAATCCGATATGAGTTCTGCTCTGTCCATCCGGCAGCTAACCAAAACCTACGGCAACGGTTTCCAGGCCTTGAGTGGTATCGATCTGGATGTCGCCGAAGGTGACTTTTTCGCCTTGCTCGGCCCCAACGGTGCCGGCAAATCCACGACCATCGGCATCCTCTCGACCCTGGTGAACAAGACCAGCGGAACGGTGAATATCTTTGGCCACGACCTGGACCGCGACCCGGCGGGGCTCAAGCGCTGCATCGGCGTGGTGCCGCAGGAATTCAACTTTAACCAGTTTGAAAAGACCTTCGACATAGTCGTGACCCAGGCCGGTTACTACGGTATCCCGCCAAAAATCGCCAAGGAACGCGCTGAGCAATACCTGACTCAGCTCGGCCTGTGGGACAAGCGCGATGTGCCGTCACGCTCACTGTCGGGCGGCATGAAGCGTCGACTGATGATTGCGCGTGCGCTGGTGCATGAACCGCGCCTGCTGATCCTCGACGAACCGACTGCCGGCGTGGACATCGAACTGCGTCGCTCGATGTGGACTTTCCTCACCGAGCTGAACCAGAAAGGCATCACCATCATCCTCACCACGCATTACCTGGAAGAGGCTGAGCAGCTGTGCCGCAACATCGGCATCATCGACCACGGCACCATCGTCGAAAACACCAGCATGCGTAACCTGCTCAGCCAGCTGCATGTCGAGACGTTCCTGCTGGACCTGAAGAACGACATGACGGTGGCGCCGCAGTTGATCGGCTATCCGACTCGCCTGGTCGACAGCCACACCCTGGAAGTCCAGGTCGACAAGGCAGTCGGTATTACCGCGTTGTTCGGTCAGTTGGCCATGCAGAACATCGAAGTGCTGAGCCTGCGCAACAAAACCAATCGCCTTGAGGAGTTGTTCGTGTCTCTGGTGGAGAAAAATCTGGCGAAGGTGGCCGTATGAGTTCCGAACTGAAGCCCAACCTCGTTGCGCTCAATACCATTGTTTACCGTGAGGTCCGGCGTTTTACCCGGATCTGGCCGCAGACCCTGCTGCCGCCAGCCATCACCATGGTTCTGTACTTTGTGATCTTCGGTAATCTGATTGGCCGGCAAATCGGTGATATGGGTGGCTTCACCTATATGGAATACATCGTGCCGGGCTTGATCATGATGTCGGTGATCACCAACGCCTACGGCAACGTGGTCTCGAGCTTCTTCGGCAGCAAATTCCAGCGTTCCATCGAAGAACTGATGGTTTCACCGGTTTCGCCGCACACCATTCTGATCGGCTACACCGTGGGCGGAGTGCTGCGTGGCCTGGCGGTGGGGGTGATCGTGACGCTGCTTTCGCTGTTCTTCACTCACCTGCAAGTGCACCATTTGGGGATTACCCTGCTGGTGGTGCTGCTGACGGCAACGATCTTTTCGCTACTGGGTTTCATCAACGCGGTTTTTGCACGCAACTTCGACGATATTTCGATTATCCCGACGTTCGTGCTGACGCCGTTGACCTACCTGGGCGGGGTGTTTTATTCGATCAGCCTGCTGCCACCGTTCTGGCAGACCGTGTCGCTGGCCAACCCGGTGCTGCACATGGTCAACGCTTTCCGTTACGGCATCCTCGGCGTTTCGGACATCAAGATCAGCATCGCCATTACCTTCATGCTGGTGGCAACCGTGGTGCTGTACATCGGTTGCGCGCGGTTGCTGGTCAGCGGACGCGGGATGCGCACCTAACCTGCGGCAAACTCGATCCTTGTGGGAGCGAGCTTGCCAGCACTGCAAAAGATGGGTACTACACAAAAAACGGCCTCCCAAGTGGATAATGCTGTTCACTTAAGCCGATGTTTCAGGCACATCCGCAGTTGTGGCGAGGGAGCTTGCTCCCGCTGGGGCGCGAAGCGGCCCTGAATTGGGCCTGCTGCGCAGTCCAGCGGGAGCAAGCTCCCTCGCCACAGATACTTCTCAGGCCTCCAGACTTCCTTAAGTGAACAGCGTTGCTCCCGGGTGGAGGCCTTTTTTTATTGATCGTTCCCACGCGGGAACGATCAGCGTGTTGGCGTGCTACTGCGGTGAGTCCGGTGGATCGAGGTGATCCAGCGCCCGATTCACCGCCAACTCGGCCAGAGAAATCATCTGTTGAATCGCCAGTGCGGTATTGCGTTTGGGGCCTTCAAGTTCAAACGCCAAATCGCTGGCCATGACATTGACCGAGGCGAGGGTTTCGCAGGCGTGGGCCAGCAGGGTTTCGCTGTCGACGTCGGGGGCAATGACGAAAATACAGCCGGGACGTCGGTCGGCTAACAACTGCTTGGTCTCGGGTAGCACCAGGTAATGATCGAGCGCACGGTGCGCGGCGGCGTGGAGTTCTTTTGAATCGAGGGAGGCGTAGGGAGAAACGGGGTCGGTTTCGGGCGGATTTGGAGTTGGTTTGAACATGGTAAAGCTCCTTGGAAGTGGAGCCGCTATCTGTCGCTGCTAAACGACGGGTGGCAGCTGTACGCGGGTTAGCAGACCGGACCAAGGAGCATCCCGGCGCACCGAAGTGCCCCACGCACAGCCGCCATAATGCAGAACAACTAGCGCTAGAAAAGTGCTGGCTGATCGAGAGGCGGTACTGGCGTGCCTTGGTCCGAGCTGCTAAACCCGACCGCTGAATTGTCAGCGGTACGGAAACAATAGAGGCCACGACCAAAGCGCACAAGCCGGCGGATTCTGGCGCAGGTGTAGTCCGTGACGCAAGGCACTGTAGCCTCCGATGGGCACAGCGTAGGCAAGCTTAAACACCCTTCGTAGCAGCTGCCGAGCCCGCGAGGCTGCGTTCGAGGACAGAGTCCTCGCCAATCCTGCCCACGCGGTTTACCTGACAGAACGTGTTGCATGATTTTACGACCGCTGCGCGGCCGAACGCAGCCTCGCGGGCTCGACAGCTGCTACATCCGGCTCTGCCTGCGCCGCGTCCATTGCCGACCGACCCACCAGCGCCAGTAGGTCATGGTCAGGCAGTAGGCCAACGCGCCGAGCACCAGGCCAGTCACCACCGAGCCCAGTAGAAACGGTTGCCAAAGAGTCGACAGCTCACCGCTGATCCATTCCCAGGTCAGCTCATCCGGCAGGCTGCGGGCGGGGACATCCATCAGCCAGGCGCCGGTCTGATAGGTGCAGTAAAACACCACGGGCATGGTGATCGGGTTGGTCAGCCAGACCAGACTCACGGCGATCGGAATATTGCCGCGCAGCCAAATGGCGAGCATTGCCGCCACCAGCATTTGCAACGGAATCGGTAGAAATGCGGCGAACACGCCAATGGCCATGGCGCGCGCAACCGAATGCCGATTGAGGTGCCAGAGGTTCGGGTCGTGCAGCAGCGTGCCGAGAAAGCGTAAGGATTTGTGTTCCCGGATGCTGGTCGGGTCTGGCATGTAACGTTTGAATAAGCGCCGGGGCATAAGGCTTCTCGGTCGGTTCAAGCGGCAAGTATGCCCGGATTCTACGGAGCGCCCGTTCAGACTTTGTGACAATTAATAAATGCGGACTGTGGCAACTCGGCTAATCCAAGAGAGGGGACTCTCAAGGACAGGCTAATGCGCACAGGGATGTTGGCGCTCGCGTTGGGTCTGTTGGCCTTGCGTTTTTTACCGGTGTTGCCACCGGTCTGGTTACTGCTGTTGCTGCCCGTACTGGCATTGATGCTGTTGCCATTTCGCACGTACCCACTGGCGTTTTTTCTGTTCGGTTTCAGCTGGGCGTGTGCCAGTGCGCACTGGGCCTTGGCGGATCGTTTGGCGCCGGACCTCGACGGGCAAACCCGCTGGGTCGAAGGACGAGTCGTCGGCTTGCCGCAGAACGCGCAAGGCGTGGTGCGTTTCGAGTTGGCCGATAGCGAATCGCGGCGCACACGCTTGCCGGGTTTAATGCGATTGGCCTGGTACGACGGTCCGACGGTCAACAGCGGCGAGCGCTGGCGACTGGCGGTGAAATTGAAGCGCCCCACAGGCCTGCTCAATCCGCAGGGCTTTGATTACGACGCTTGGCTGTTGGCACAACGCATCGGCGCGACGGGAAGCGTCAAGGACGGGCAGTTGCTCCGGCCTGCACAAGGGGCCTGGCGTGATGCTGTTCGCCAGCGTTTGCTGGCGGTCGATGCACAAGGGCGAGAGGGGGCGTTGGCGGCGCTGGTGCTGGGCGACGGATCCGGGCTAAGCAGCGAAGACTGGCGCGCGTTGCAAGACACCGGCACCGTGCATTTGCTGGTGATCTCCGGGCAGCACATCGGTTTGCTGGCCGGAATGGTTTATCTGCTGATTGCCGGATTGGCGCGTTATGGATTGTGGTCGCAGAGATTGCCTTGGCTGCCGTGGGCCTGCGGCATGGCATTCGCGGCGGCGCTCGGCTATGGGCTGTTGGCCGGTTTCGAGGTGCCGGTGCGCCGAGCCTGCGTGATGATCGGTCTGGTGCTGTTATGGCGCCTGCGGTTTCGTCATCTGGGTGCCTGGTGGCCTTTGCTGCTGGCGTTGAATACGGTGTTGTTGCTTGAGCCGTTGGCCAGTTTGCAGGCGGGGTTCTGGTTGTCATTTGCAGCGGTGGCGGTGCTGATTTTTACCTTCGGCGGCCGCCTGGGCGCCTGGCGCTGGTGGCAAACCTGGACGCGGGCGCAATGGCTGATCGCGATTGGCTTGTGTCCGTTGCTGCTGATACTCGGTTTGCCCATCAGTCTCAGTGGCCCGTTGACCAATCTGCTGGCCGTGCCGTGGATCAGCCTGGTGGTGTTGCCCCCGGCTTTGCTCGGGACGTTGCTGTTGCCGCTGCCTTATATCGGCGAGGGGCTGTTGTGGCTGGCCGGCGGCTTGCTTGACGTGCTGTTCAACGGTCTGGCATTGGTGGCCGGGCGGATACCGGCATGGGTTGCCCCGGTGATTCCCCTTTGGGTCTGGGGGATAAGTGCTTCGGGCGCTTTTCTGCTGTTGTTACCCAAAGGCCTGCCCATGCGGTTGTTGGGCTGGCCGATGCTGCTGTTGATGGTGCTCCCGCCACTCAGATCCGTACCTGACGGCATGGCTGAAATCTGGCAACTGGACGTCGGCCAGGGGCTGGCCATCGTCGTCCGCACGCGTCATCACACGTTGCTCTATGACGCCGGTCCGCGTTTCGGTGATTTCGATCTGGGCGAGCGGGTGGTGTTGCCGTCGTTGCGCAAGCTCGGTGTGCGCAAGCTGGAGGTGATGTTGATCAGTCATGCCGATGCCGATCACGCCGGTGGCGCGCGCTCGGTCGCACGCGGATTGCCGGTGGCGCAGGTGCTCAGCGGTGATCCCGAAGCCCTGCCGGCCGAGTTGTACGCGCAGGCCTGCGAGAGCGGTCAGCGCTGGGAGTGGGACGGTGTGGGTTTTGCGCTCTGGCAATGGTCCGGGGCGAGTGAGAGCAACCAGAAGTCCTGCGTCCTGCAGATCGAAGCCAACGGCGAGCGTCTGTTGTTGACTGGCGACATCGACGCCTGGGCCGAGCAGGCGTTGCTGGAAAGTCCGCTGGCGGTCGCGACCGACTGGCTACAAGCGCCGCATCACGGCAGTCGCAGCTCATCGTCGATGGCCTTTCTCACCGCGTTGGCACCCAAGGCTGTGTTGATTTCTCGTGGGCACGACAATTCGTTCGGTCATCCGCATCCGCAAGTGCTGGCGCGTTATCGCAAGCTGGGTATGCAGGTTTATGACAGCGCCGAGCAGGGCGCCTTGCGTTTGCGTCTGGGGGCGTTCGAGGCGCCCGAGTCACTGCGCCAGCAACCACGTTTCTGGCGTGCACCGCCGTTGGTCAGCCAATAACCACCGGTCATCAGCGCGGCGCGCCATGCGACACACGGTCTGTGGCGTGTCGGGTCTCTCTGTCGAGTCTGTATGTTAAAGTGGCGGACTTTTTCGAGGGGACTGTCACTGTGTGGGAATTGGTCAAATCCGGCGGCTGGATGATGCTGCCGATCATTCTGAGTTCCATCGCGGCAATGGCGATCGTTGCCGAGCGTCTCTGGACCTTGCGGGCCAGCCGTGTGACCCCGGAGCATTTGCTCGGGCAGGTCTGGGTCTGGATCAAGGACAAGCAACTCAACAAGGAAAAACTCAAGGAACTGCGCGCCAACTCACCGTTGGGCGAGATCCTCGCCGCGGGCCTGGCCAACTCCAAGCATGGTCGCGAGATCATGAAAGAGTGCATCGAAGAGGCCGCTGCCCGAGTGATCCACGAGCTGGAGCGCTACATCAACGCGCTGGGCACCATCGCCGCCATGGCGCCGTTGCTCGGCCTGCTCGGCACGGTGTTGGGCATGATCGATATCTTCAGTTCGTTCATGAGCACCGGCATGACCACCAACGCAGCGGTGCTGGCCGGCGGTATTTCCAAAGCCTTGATCACCACGGCTTCAGGCCTGATCGTCGGTATCCCGTCGGTGTTCTTCCACCGGTTCCTGCAACGGCGCATCGATGAACTCGTCGTGGGCATGGAGCAGGAAGCCATCAAGCTGGTTGAAGTGGTGCAGGGCGACCGTGACGTCGATCTGGCTGAGGGCAAAGCGTGAAATTCCGCCGTAAGCAACGGGAGAACGTGGACATCAACCTCGTGTCGCTGATCGACGTGGTGTTTGTCCTGCTGCTGTTCTTCGTCGTGACCACCACCTTTACCCGGGAAACCCAGCTGCGCGTCGACCTGCCGGAAGCTGTCAGCGGGTCACCTGCCGAAGACCAGCAGGCCAAGCAACTGGACATCGCCATCAGCGCCGACGGCGTGTTTTCGGTCAACAACCAATTGTTGCCGAAGAACGATCTGGCCAGCCTGATCGACGCCTTGAAGAAGGAGTCGAATGGCGACACCAATTCGCCGCTGTCGATCAGCGCCGATGGCAAAACCCAGCATCAGGCCGTCGTCACGGCGATGGATGCCGCGGGCAAGCTGGGTTTCACCCACTTGCGCATGACCACCGTTGAGGCGGCGCCGGCACCCTGATGGCCATGTCCGATCGCTTGCTCGCCGCCTGGTACGCCGGTCATCCGGCGCTGAAACTGTTGCAGCCACTGGAGTGGCTGTACCGGCGCGTGGTCACGGCCAAGCGCGAACGGTTTCTGGCCGGCCAGGGCGAGATCTACCAGCCACCGGTGCCGCTGATCGTGGTTGGCAACATTACGGTGGGCGGTACCGGCAAGACGCCGTTGATCCTGTGGATGATCGAACACTGCCAGCGCAGCGGCTTGCGGGTTGGTGTGGTCAGTCGCGGTTATGGCGCCAAACCGCCGCAATTGCCCTGGCGGGTCGACGCCGGGCAGAGCGCGGCCATCGCAGGCGACGAACCGTTGTTGATCGTCCAGCGCACCGGCGTGCCATTGATGATTGACCCAGATCGCAGTCGCGCCGTGCAGGCACTGCTGGCCGCTGAGCCGCTGGATCTGATTCTGTCTGACGATGGCATGCAACATTACCGTCTGGCACGCGATCTTGAGTTGGTGTTGATCGATGCCGCACGCGGACTGGGCAATAAGCGCTGCCTGCCGGCTGGCCCTCTGCGTGAGCCGGTCGAACGCCTGCAAAGCGTCGATGCGCTGCTCTACAACGGTGCCACGGCAGATCGCGACGACGGCTTTGCCTTCCAGCTGCGACCGACCGCGCTGGTCAACCTGCTGACGGGCGAACGGCGCTCGCTTGAGCATTTCCCTGCTGGCCAGGCCTTGCACGCGGTGGCCGGAATCGGTAATCCGCAACGTTTCTTCAACACCCTTGAAACGCTACACTGGCAGCCTGTTCCACATGCTTTTGCCGACCACGCCGAATACAGCGCGGCGGCCTTGAATTTCACACCGTCGCTACCGTTGGTGATGACCGAGAAGGATGCGGTGAAATGCCGAACCTTCGCGGCCGCTGACTGGTGGTATCTGACGGTCGATGCTGCGCCATCGCCGGCCTTCGTGGCCTGGTTCGACACGCAGTTGATGCGGCTGTTGCCCGCACGGCTTTTGCCTTAAAACGCTTTTATCCAGGGAATGCTCATGGACACCAAATTGCTCGACATCCTCGCTTGCCCGATCTGCAAAGGTCCGCTCAAGCTCAGCGCCGATAAAACCGAGCTGATCAGCAAAGGCGCCGGTCTGGCCTATCCGATTCGTGATGGCATTCCGGTGATGCTCGAAAGCGAAGCGCGCACCCTGACGGCAGAAGAGCGTCTGGATAAATGAGCACTGCCTTCACCGTTGTGATTCCGTCGCGTTTTGCTTCCACCCGTCTGCCGGGCAAGCCTCTGCAAATGATTGCCGGCAAGCCGATGATCCAGCACGTTTGGGAACAAGCGAGCAAAAGCAGTGCGCAGCGGGTGGTGGTCGCCACGGACGATGTGCGCATAGTCGAGGCCTGCAAGGCCTTTGGCGCTGAAGTGGTGATGACTCGCGAGGACCACAACTCCGGCACCGATCGTCTGGCTGAAGTCGCTGCCCAACTGGGCCTGGCGCCGGACGCTATCGTGGTCAACGTACAGGGCGATGAACCGTTGATTCCGCCGAGTGTGATCGATCAGGTTGCGGCCAACCTGGCGGCTCATACCGAAGCGCGCATGGCGACTCTGGCCGAGCCGATCGAAGACGTTGAAACCCTGTTCAACCCCAACGTGGTCAAGGTCGTCAGCGATCTGAATGGCCTGGCGCTGACGTTCAGCCGCGCCACCTTGCCGTGGGCGCGTGACGACTTCGCCAAGAGCCGCGAGCAATTGCCGGCTGGCGTTCCTTACCGTCGGCACATTGGCATCTATGCCTATCGCGCCGGTTTCCTGCATGACTTCGTCAGCTGGGGCCCATGCTGGCTGGAAAACACCGAGAGTCTGGAGCAGCTGCGTGCGCTCTGGCACGGTGTGCGGATTCACGTTGCCGATGCACTGATTGCGCCGCCACCGGGTGTCGACACGGCGGAAGACCTCGAGCGCGTTCGTCGCCTGCTGGAGGCCTGATGCGGGTTCTGTTCGTCTGCTTGGGCAACATCTGCCGTTCACCCACGGCCGAAGGTGTGCTGCGACACAAACTGCGTGATGCCGGTTTGGCCGATCAGGTCGAAGTGGCTTCTGCGGGCACCGGCGACTGGCACGTCGGCAAGGCGCCGGACAAGCGCAGCCAGGCCGCCGCGTTGCGCCGTGGTTATGACCTGTCCGCGCAACGTGCCCAACAGGTCACGCGCGCCGACTTTTCCAGCTATGACCTGATCCTCGCCATGGACCACAGCAACCTGCGCAACCTCAAGGCGTTGCAACCGGCCAAGGGCAGGGCGGAGCTGGATTTGTTCCTGCGTCGCTATGAGTCGAGCGTGGATGAAGTGCCGGATCCTTATTACGACGGCGATCAAGGCTTCGAGCAGGTGCTGGACCTGATCGAGCGCGCCAGCGATTTGCTGGTGATTGAATTGAAGGGACGCTTATGACTTTGCACCTGCAATCGCAGGTTTCGCTGAAGCCGTACAACAGTTTTGGCGTGGACGTGCGCGCGCAATGGTTCGCCGAAGCCCACAGTGATGCCGATGTGCGCGAGGCGCTGGTGTATTCGGCCGCGCACGCTGTGCCGCTGCTGGTGATTGGCGGTGGCAGCAACCTGTTGTTGACCGCAGACATTGCCGCGCTGGTGCTGCGCATGGCCACCCGTGGCATTCGGGTGTTGAGCGACAACGGCAGTCAGGTGGTGATCGAAGCCGAGGCCGGTGAAAGCTGGCACCCGTTTGTGCAATGGACACTGGCGCAGGGCCTGTCGGGCCTTGAGAATCTCAGCCTGATCCCTGGCACCGTCGGTGCTGCGCCGATGCAGAACATCGGGGCCTACGGGGTCGAGATCAAGGATGTGTTCGCCGGTCTGACCGCGCTGGACCGCCAGACCGGCGAGCTGCGCGATTTCACGCTGGCCGAGTGCAACTTTGCCTACCGTGACAGCCTGTTCAAGCAGCAAGTCGGTCGCTGGTTGATCCTGCGAGTACGTTTTGCCCTGAACCGCGTCGAGCATTTGCGTCTGGAATACGGCCCGGTTCGTCAGCGCCTGACCGAGCAAGGCATCGATCATCCCACCGCGACCGATGTCAGCCAGGCGATTTGCAGCATTCGCAATGAGAAGCTCCCTGACCCGGCGGTGCTCGGTAATGCCGGCAGCTTTTTCAAGAACCCGCTGGTATCGGCAGCTCTGGCGGCACAAATTCGCCTTGAGCATCCGGGCCTGGTTGGTTATCCACAAGCGGATGGCCGGGTGAAACTGGCGGCTGGCTGGTTGATCGAGCAGGCGGGCTGGAAAGGCTTTCGTGACGGCGACGCCGGCGTGCATCGCTTGCAGTCGCTGGTGCTGGTCAACTACGGCACGGCCACCGGGCTTGAGTTGCTTAACCTGGCACAGCGGATCCAGAGAGACATCGCCGAGCGCTTCAATGTCGAGCTGGAGATGGAGCCGAATCAGTATTGAGCTACGCTTGATCGCTGAATCCAGAGCCCTGCACACCTTCCTTGGTTGCAGGGCTTTTTTGTTAATGCTGAGTTAACTTAGCCTGCTAACGATGCAATCATTTGCTCCATAACTCTACCTATATGCGGGCGTGCCCATGATTACCCTGAAGCTCAATGGTCAAGATCATCAACTCGACGTCACCGAGGACATGCCGCTGCTCTGGGCAATCCGCGATGTGGCCGGTTACAGCGGCACCAAATTCGGTTGCGGCATGGGCCTGTGTGGCGCTTGCACGATTCATATCGACGGCGCCCCGGCGCGCAGTTGCATCACGCCTATCGGTTCGGTGATCGGGCAGGACGTCAGCACCATCGACAACTTGCACAGCGATCCGGTTGGCCAGGTCGTCCAGCAAGCCTGGCTCGACACGGCAGTCGCCCAGTGCGGTTTTTGCCAGGGCGGACAGATCATGTCGGCCACGGCGTTGCTCAAGACCAATCCCAATCCCAGCGATGAACAGATCGAACAGGCGATGGTCGGCAATATTTGCCGCTGCGGCACGTACAACCGCATCAAGACCGCGATCCGCCAGGCCTCCACTCATCTGCAGGAGCGCAAGGCATGAGCCAGCTACCGAATGATTTCGCCCTGAGTAATCTCAGCCGTCGTGGTTTTCTCAAAGGCGTGAGTGCGACCGGTGCGCTGGTGCTGGCGGCCAGTTGGGGCTGGCAGGACGCGTTCGCCGAAGAGAAGAAATTCGGTGCCGCCGGTATGCCCAACGGCTGGATCGATGATCCCAAGGTCTACGTGAGCATTACCGCCGACGGCAGCGTGACGGTGGTCTGCAACCGCTCGGAAATGGGCCAGGGTGTGCGCACCAGCTTGAGCATGGTGGTCGCCGATGAACTGGACGCCGATTGGGCAATGGTCAAAGTCCGGCAGGCGCCGGGAGATGAGGTGCGCTTCGGCAACCAGGATACCGACGGTTCGCGCAGCATGCGCCATTGGTACGAGCCGATGCGCCGTTGCGGTGCTGCTGCGCGAACCATGCTGGAACAAGCGGCGGCCGATCAGTGGAAAGTCCCGGTTGGCGAATGCCGCGCGCAATTGCACAAAGTTATCCACCAGCCCTCCGGGCGTGAACTCGGTTACGGTGCGCTCGCCGTCGCTGCGGGTGCGTTGGCCGTGCCGGCTCGTGAAAGCCTGCGGCTCAAGCAGCCGTCGGAATTCCGTTATATCGGCAAGGAAGGGACTAAGGCTATCGATGGTGCGGACATCGTTAATGGTCGTGCGGTCTACGGTGCCGACGTGCACTTTGACGGCATGCTCTTCGCCACTGTGGCGCGGCCAGCGGTTTATGGCGGCAAGGTCAAGTCCTTCGATGCCAGCGCGGCGCTGAAGGTCCCGGGCGTGGTCAAGGTCATCCAGATTGAAAGTCGCCCATTGCCCTCGGAATTCCAGCCGTTGGGCGGGGTGGCGGTGATTGCCAACAATACCTGGGCGGCGATCAAGGGTCGTGAGGCGTTGAAGATCGAGTGGGATGACGGTGCCAATGCCGGTTACGACTCGATTGCCTATCGCAAGGAGCTGGAAGCCGCAGCCCTGAAGCCGGGCAAAGTGGTGCGCAGTACCGGCAATATCGAGGAGGCCATGAACAGCGCCGACAGTAGTCTGGAGGCGGCCTACTACTTGCCGCATCTGGCACAGTCGCCGATGGAGCCGATGGTTGCCGTTGCGCGTTTCAAGGATGGCCACTGCGAAGCCTGGGCGCCGAGTCAGGCGCCGCAAGTGACCCGCGAGCGCATTGCCGAGCGTTTGGGTATCCCATTCGACAAGGTCACAGTCAATGTCACCTTGTTGGGCGGTGGTTTCGGTCGCAAGTCCAAGCCGGACTTCATTCTTGAAGCGGCAATCCTGGCCAAGGAGTTTCCCGGCAAGGCTGTGCGGGTGCAATGGACCCGTGAAGACGACATCCACTGTTCGTACTTCCATACCGTCTCGGCGGAATACCTCAAGGCCAGCCTGAACAAGGACGGTATGCCGTCCGGCTGGTTGCACCGCACCGTGGCGCCCAGCATCACCGCGTTGTTCGCACCTGGCATGAATCACGAAGCGGCCTTCGAGTTGGGCATGGGCTTTACCAACATGGCCTACGCGATTCCCAATGTGCGCCTGGAAAACCCTGACGCGGCGGCGCATACCCGGGTTGGTTGGTATCGCTCGGTGTCGAACATTCCTCACGGTTTCGCGATTCAGAGCTTTGTCGATGAGTTGGCACACAAGGCCGGACAAGACCCGCTGAAGTACCAGATCAAGCTCTTGGGGCCGGACCGTCAGATCGATCCGCGAACCCTGAGCGAAGAGTGGAACTACGGCGAATCCCCTGAGCGTTATCCGATCGATACGGCGCGCTTGCGTGGCGTTCTGGAATCGGCGGCCAAGGGTGCCGGCTGGGGGCGCAAATTGCCCAAGGGTCGTGGTTTGGGCCTGGCGGTGCATTACAGCTTCGTCACCTATGTGGCGGCGGTCATCGAGGTTGAAGTCAAGGATGACGGTACGCTGATCGTGCACAAGGCCGACATCGCGGTCGATTGTGGTCCGCAGATCAACCCGGAACGGATTCGCTCGCAGTTCGAAGGCGCCTGCGTGATGGGCCTGGGTAACGCGGTGCTGGGCGAAATCAGCTTCAAGGACGGCAAGGTCCAGCAGGACAACTTCCATATGTACGAAGTGGCGCGCATGTCCCTGGCGCCGAAAGAGGTGGCGGTGCATTTGGTCACGCCACCCGGCAATGTGCCGCTGGGCGGTGTCGGTGAACCGGGCGTGCCGCCCATCGCTCCGGCGCTGTGCAATGCGATCTTCGCTGCCACCGGCAAGCGTATTCGCAGCTTGCCAGTTCGCTACCAGTTGCAAGGCTGGCAGCAGACCAAAGCCTGATGCGCAGCGTTGAACAGGGTATGAAGCTGGGCGCGATCATTCTTGCGGCGGGGCAGGGCAGTCGTTATCGACTAGTGGCGGGTGCCGACCAGGACAAGTTGCTGGCGATGTGCGAAGGGCGCGACGGCATTGTGCGACCGGTGATCGAGCAGGTGCTGCGCAATCTGCCGAAGGGCGTGGACACCCGGTTGTTGGTGACGACGCCGGATCGTCCAGAGGTTGCACGGCTGGCCCGGGCTTATGGTTGCCAGGTGCTGTTGCTGGCATCGGCGGGCATGGGCGACAGCATTGCGGCGGCGGTCGCTGCGTGCCCGGTGCTGGATGGCTGGCTGGTGGTGTTGGGCGATATGCCGTTTATCTTGCCGTCGAGTATTGAGCGGATTGTCGAGGGGGTTGCACTCGATACGATCAGTGTGCCGGTGCAGGGTGGCGAGTTTGGGCATCCGGTAGGATTTGGGCGTTCGTTGGGTGCCGCGTTGATGGCGTTGTCCGGCGACCGTGGGGCCAAGCCGCTGTTTGCCTCGGTGAAAGTGGTTGAGGTGACGGTGGAGGATCCGGGCGTGTTGTGGGATGTGGATGTGCCTGAGGCGTTGATCTTTCAGTAGGTGTCGCCTGACAGATTGCCATCGAGGGTAAGCCTTGCTCCTACAAGTCATGTGTCCTTCGCATCATCACAGGTCGACATAAAACTGTAGGAGCAAGGCTTGCCCGCGATGAACGATAACGCGGTAGGCCTGCTTCACCGCAGGCATAAAAAAGCCCCGCCTGGGTTACCAGGCGGGGCTTTTTAGTGGCTGATGGAATCAGGCGAGCGGTTTAGGCTCGTGTTCTTTTTCCAGGGCCTCAGGTTTGTGCTCTACCACTTCTTCGACGGAACGCAGGTTTTCGTCGATGGTTGGGGCAGCAGGCTCGGCAGTCACTTCGGCGGCCGGGGCAGGGGCTGCCTCGACGACTTCAGCAACAACCGGAGCAGGCTCGACAGCAGCAACCGGTGCAGCAGCGGCAGCCAGTTCGGCTTCCTTCTGCAGGCGCTCGGCTTCACGCTTGCGGCGACGCACTTCACGTGGGTCGTTTGGCGCGCGGCCGCTTGGCGTCAGGGCGCTGACCGGGGCGGCTTCGACAACCGGTGCAGCCACTTCGGCGACAACCGGAGCTTCAACCACTGGAGCAGGCTCGGCAACAACAGCCGGGGCTTCAGCGACTGGCGCTGGAGCTTCGACAGCTGCGGTTTCTGCAACCCAGTTGAACGCAGTTTGCTCTTCGCGAACCTCAGGCGCTTTTTCAGCGACCGGGGCTTCAACCACAGGCTCTGCAACGACTACTGGCTGTTCGACAACTACGGCTGGTTCAACAGCCGCGTGAACTTCAGGCTGTGCTTCACGAACTGGAGCTACTTCAACGGCAGGAGCGACTGGCACTTCGACCGGGGTGGTGGCTTCCACGACTGGCGCTTCAACCTGAGCCACTTTCTGAACAGCTTCTTCAGTCACGGCAGTAGTCGCGCGTTCAGCTTGCTGATGAGCCTGAGCTTCAGCAGGAGCGCTGATCACAGTGCTGGCAACAGCGGCGGTAACGGCCAGGCCGGCAGCCAGTTCGGCGCTTGTTGGCTCTTCGCTGGTTTCGGACTCTTCCGAGCCTTCGATCACGTTGCCGTTGGCATCGCGTTGACGCTCGCGACGGTTGCTGCGACGACGCTGACCACGGGAACGGCGGCGTGGACGATCGCCTTCGGCGTTGTCCTGGCCATCTTCCTGCAGTTGCTCTTCGCTGGTTGGCAGCTCTTCTTCAGCAACGGCGGCAGCGGCTTGTTCGGCACGTGGTTGACGTTCTTCACGCGGTGGGCGTGGAGCGCGCTCTTCACGTGGCTGACGAGCCGGACGCTCTTCAGCAACAGCCGTTACAGCGGCGGCAGCGGCTGGCGCGGCATCCAGAGGTTCACGCAGTTCACGAACCGGGCGCTCTTCACGCTCGCCACGTGGTTTGCGGTCTTCACGAGGGGCGCGTGGTGCGCGCTCTTCACGCGGTGGACGCGGTGCGCGTTCTTCGCGAGCGACTGCTGGAGTCTCTTCACGGGCTTCGCGTGGTTGACGCTCTTCACGAGGCTCGCGCGGTGCGCGTTCTTCACGAGGGGCGCGCTCTTCGCGTGGCTTGCGTTCTTCATCGCGGCGACCGTTACGGTTGCGGCTCTGCTGACGACCGTTACGACGCTCTTCGTTGCGTGCCGGACGCTCGGCGGCTGGTTTTTCAACCACAACCGGAGCAGCAGGCTCTTCCTTGGTGGCGAACAGGCTCACCAGCGATTTCACCAGGCCTTTGAACAGGCTTGGCTCTGGCGCTGCGACCGGAGCGGCAACCGGGGCAGCAACGACTTCGGTCGGAACCGGAGCGTTGGCGCGGGCTGGAGCGGTTTTCACGGCGGCTTCCTGGCGAACCAGGGTGCGGGTGGCGGCGGCCGGTTGAACTTCTTCCACTTCAGCAGCGGCAGCAGCGATTTCGTAGCTGGACTGGTTGATGTGGGCTTCCGGGCTGTCATCGCGCAGACGCTGAACTTCGAAGTGCGGCGTTTCGAGGTGATCGTTCGGCAGGATGACGATGCGGGCGCGGGTGCGCAGTTCGATCTTGGTGATCGAGTTGCGTTTTTCGTTCAGCAGGAACGCAGCAACCGGGATCGGCACTTGTGCACGAACTTCGGCAGTGCGGTCTTTCAGGGCTTCTTCTTCGATCAGGCGCAGGATCGCCAGCGACAGCGATTCAACGTCACGGATGATGCCGGTGCCGTTGCAGCGAGGGCAGACGATGCCGCTGCTTTCGCCCAGCGATGGGCGCAGGCGCTGACGGGACATTTCCAGCAGGCCGAAGCGCGAGATGCGACCGACTTGCACGCGAGCGCGGTCGGCTTCCAGGCATTCGCGGACTTTCTCTTCCACGGCGCGCTGGTTCTTGGCAGGGGTCATGTCGATGAAGTCGATGACGATCAGGCCGCCGATGTCGCGCAGGCGCAACTGACGGGCGATTTCTTCGGCAGCTTCAAGGTTGGTCTGCAGGGCGGTTTCTTCGATGTCGCTGCCTTTGGTGGCACGCGCCGAGTTGATGTCGATGGACACCAGGGCTTCGGTCGGATCGATAACGATGGAGCCGCCGGAAGGCAGTTCAACGACGCGCTGGAAAGCGGTCTCGATCTGGCTTTCGATCTGGAAACGGTTGAACAGCGGAACGCTGTCTTCGTACAGCTTGATCTTGCTGGCGTACTGCGGCATCACCTGGCGGATGAAGGTCAGGGCTTCGTCCTGGGCTTCAACGCTGTCGATCAGCACTTCGCCGATGTCCTGGCGCAGATAGTCGCGGATCGCACGGATGATCACGTTGCTTTCCTGATAGATCAGGAATGGCGCGGAACGATCCAGCGAGGCTTCTTTGATGGCGGTCCACAGTTGCAGCAGGTAGTCGAGGTCCCACTGCATTTCTTCGCTGCTGCGGCCAAGACCGGCAGTGCGCACGATCAGACCCATGTCAGCCGGGGCAACCAGGCCGTTCAGGGCTTCACGCAGTTCGTTGCGCTCTTCACCTTCGATGCGACGGGAGATACCGCCGGCACGCGGGTTGTTTGGCATCAATACCAGGTAACGACCGGCCAGGCTGATGAAGGTGGTGAGGGCGGCGCCCTTGTTGCCACGTTCTTCTTTTTCGACCTGAACGATGACTTCCTGGCCTTCGCTCAGGACGTCCTTGATGTTGACGCGGCCTTCAGGGGCTTTCTTGAAGTATTCGCGGGAGATTTCTTTGAGGGGCAGGAAGCCGTGGCGCTCAGAGCCGAAATCGACAAAGGCAGCCTCAAGGCTTGGTTCGATGCGAGTAATCCGGCCTTTATAGATGTTGGCCTTCTTCTGCTCGCGTGCACCGGACTCGATGTCCAGGTCGTAGAGGCGCTGGCCATCTACCAGTGCAACACGCAACTCTTCGGGTTGAGTTGCGTTAATCAGCATTCTTTTCATGTAGTACCGTCGGTTTCCGGGCTGCCGGAAACGGCGTTCGGCACACACGACTTCTCACGGTCGGTGTCAGGTGCGTCAGGAGTGGTTGGCCACTCCAGTGTCTAGCGAGGTTCGACCAATTGGGCCGGAGTCGCGACGTACGCGTCCTGCTTGCTGTGGCTACTTAAGCACTCAGTCAGGAGGAGGAATCAACCGGCGACTGTGGACGAGATGAAGCGTCTAAATATAAGCCTAGTGCTACACAGTCCGACGGTTGTGCATCTCCACCCTACACGTATCCCTGATAATTCGGGTGCTGCCGCGCGCAGAATCCGCAGCGGGTTGGCATTTACCGTGTTCTCCAATGGGGAGTTCACGCTCATGGCTACACAAGACTGGGTGTCAGCTGTTTTGCTGGTACTCAGCTTGTAACAGGCGTTGTTTCCGAAGCACTCGCTCAAGGGCTGGTTCGGGACTGACTGCACTTTGTGAACTGGCCGTAAATATCGGCGCATCAGACGAGTGGTTACTCTGTTGCTGCGCTCGCTTCAGGCCTCATGTCACCTGCGCTTGTTACAATCACAAACCTTCCAATCGTTGCGAAAGCCCCGTAGGACGGCCTCGCGTCCTGATGAATTGCGTTGGTCAGGGCCGGCAATTTGCCGTTTGTCCTCTGTCCAGGCCGCTTTTGGCGGCGTTCGCGACTATAGCAGCAATGATTAAGTGCTTCAATTCCATAAAAAATTGTTATCATTCGCGGCATGACGACTACTGCCCCCTCGACCCCAAGCGTACAACTGCTGGAGGTCTCGCCGGAATATGCCGGCCAACGTATTGATAACTTCCTTCTTGCTCGGCTCAAAGGCGTGCCCAAGACCTTGATTTACCGCATTTTGCGTAAAGGCGAAGTGCGTGTGAACAAAGGTCGGATCAAGCCCGAATACAAGCTGCAGGCGGGCGACATCGTGCGCGTGCCGCCGGTGCGTGTGCCGGAGCGCGACGAGCCTGTGCCATTGGCGCAAGGGTTGTTGCAGCGACTCGAAGCCTCGATTGTCTTCGAAGACAAGGCGCTGATCGTGATCAACAAGCCTTGCGGCATCGCTGTTCACGGCGGCAGCGGCTTGAATTACGGCGTGATCGAAGCCTTTCGTCAGTTGCGTCCGGATTGCAAGGAGCTTGAGCTGGTTCACCGTCTCGATCGTGACACCTCCGGCCTGCTGATGATCGCCAAAAAACGCAGCATGCTGCGTCACTTGCACACGGCATTGCGCGGCGATGGCGTCGATAAGCGCTATATGGCGCTGGTCCGCGGTAACTGGGCTGCCTCGATCAAGCAAGTCCGTGCGCCGCTGGGCAAGAGCAATCTGCGCTCCGGCGAACGCATGGTCGAGGTCGACGAGGAGGAGGGCAAGGAGTCCGTGACCGTGTTCAAGGTCCTGCGTCGCTTTGGCGACTTTGCCACCCTGATCGAAGCCAAACCGATCACCGGCCGGACTCACCAGATTCGCGTCCACACCTTGCACGCCGGGCACTGCATCGCTGGCGACACCAAGTACGGCGATGACGACTTCAGCAAAGAGATTCGCGATCTGGGCGGCAAGCGCCTGTTTCTCCATGCCTATATGCTGACTGTGTCGCTGCCTGATGGTGGTGAGCTCAAGCTTCAGGCGCCGGTGGATGAAATGTGGGCCAAGACCGTGGAGCGCCTGAGTGCACCCTGATTACAAGTTGCTGATTTTCGATTGGGACGGCACGTTGGCCGACTCCATTGGTCGGATTGTCGAGGCGATGCATGTGGCGTCGCAGCGATCCGGTTTTCAGTTACGTGATGATCTTGCTGTCAAAGGCATCATCGGCCTGGGGCTGCCCGAAGCAATTCGCACGCTGTATCCGGAAATTGGCGATGACGAGCTGGTGGCATTCCGTCAGCACTATGCGGATCACTACATCGCCTCGGAGGCCGTGCCTTCGCCGTTGTTTGACGGTGTTGTCGAGTCGCTTGAGGCGTTTCGTGCCGAGGGTTATCACCTGGCGGTGGCTACCGGCAAAGCGCGTCGCGGGCTGGATCGGGTGTTGAAATCCCACGGCTGGGAGGATTATTTCGATATCACTCGCGCCGCCGATGAAACCGCCAGCAAGCCGCATCCGCTGATGCTCGAACAGATTCTCGCCCATTGCGACGTCCGCCCTGAGCAGGCGTTGATGGTGGGGGATTCGTCGTTCGATCTGCAGATGGCGCGCAACGCCGGGATGGATTCGGTTGCCGTCAGCTATGGTGCTCAATCGATGGAAGCCTTGCGCGTGTTCGAACCGCGCCTGGCCATTGATCATTTTTCGCAATTGCACGCCTGGCTGGGTCAGCGGGCCAATTAAGTTTTTGTTGGGGTGGATGGAATGACCGACGAATGGAAGGCGCCAGCCAAGGCCAGTGCCGAAGATGGCGAAGACAAGAGCTGGAAGCTGCTTGAGAAAACCCTGCTTGCGGGAGTGCAGGAGCAGCGTCGCTCGCGGCGTTGGGGGATTTTTTTCAAGCTGCTGACCTTTGTTTATCTGCTCATCGCGTTGATCCTCTTTACTCCGCTGATGGATATCGAAAAAAGCGCGACTCGCGGGTCGAGCTACACGGCGTTGATCGAAATAACCGGGATGATTGCCGACAAGGAATCGGCCAGTGCCGACAACATTGTCGGCGGTTTGCGCGCCGCGTTCGAAGATCCGAAGGTCAAGGGCATCGTGCTGCGAATCAACAGTCCGGGCGGCAGTCCGGTGCAGTCGGGTTATGTCTACGATGAGATTGGTCGTCTGCGTGCCCTGCATCCGGCGATCAAGGTGTATGCAGTGATTTCCGATCTGGGGGCTTCGGGGGCGTACTACATCGCCAGTGCGGCGGACCAGATCTACGCCGACAAGGCGAGCCTGGTGGGTTCGATTGGCGTGACGGCGGCCGGTTACGGGTTTGTCGGGACCATGGAAAAACTTGGTGTCGAGCGTCGGACCTATACGTCCGGCGAGCATAAGTCGTTCCTCGATCCGTTCCAGCCGGAAAAGCCGGATGAGATCAAGTTCTGGCAGGGTGTGCTGGATACCACTCACCAGCAGTTTATCGCCAGTGTCAAAAAGGGGCGCGGCGACCGCTTGAAAGACAAAGAGCATCCGGAGTTGTTCTCCGGACTGGTCTGGTCGGGCGAGCAGGCGCTGCCATTGGGCTTGATCGATGGTTTGGGCAGTGCCAGTTCGGTGGCGCGTGACGTAATCGGCGAGAAAGAGCTGGTCGACTTCACGATTCAAGAGTCGGCGTTCGACCGCTTCTCGAAAAAACTCGGCGCCAGCGTGGCTGAGCAGTTGGCGATGTGGATGGGCTTTCATGGGCCGGCATTGCGCTGATCGTCGCGCAATATAAAAAAACCGGCCTGCGAGGCCGGTTTTTTTTGAAAGGTCGTAGCCTCAGGGAATCTGCACGCCTTCAGCCAGCAGCATGTCCACCAGGCGAATCAGCGGCAGGCCGACCAGGCTCGTGGCGTCGGGGCCTTCGGTGCTTTGAAACAGGCTCACACCCAATCCTTCGGCCTTGAAGCTGCCAGCGCAGTCGTAGGGCTGTTCGGCGCGCAGGTAGCGTTCAATGCGTGCCTGATCCAGTGTGCGCATGTGTACGGTGAAGGGGATGCAGTCGAGCTGGCAATGGCCGGTCTGGCTGTTGAGCACCGCCAGGCCGGTCAGGAAGGTCACGCTGGCGCCGCTGGCGGCCAATAATTGATCGCGAGCCTTCTCGAACGTGTGGGGTTTGCCAATAATCCGTCCGTCGAGCACGGCGACCTGGTCCGAGCCGATAATCAAATGGGCGGGATGACTGCCGGCCAGCGCCTGGGCTTTTTCGCGGGCCAGGCGTTTCACCAGTTCGATGGCTGGCTCTTCCGGTTGATGGCTTTCGTCGATATCCGGTGAGCTGCAGGTAAATGGCAGTTGCAAGCGGGTCAGCAATTCGCGGCGATAGACCGAGCTTGAAGCAAGTAATAAAGGCAGCATACGGCTCTCCAAAAGTCAGTCGCAAATTCTAGCGGGGCTTCCAAGTGACGGACAGGACTGAATTTCCTTTGACATGGCTGGGGGCATCCCTATAATGCTGCGCCTATGTTGAATGACCCGATTCCACCTCACGTTGACCCGCGCAAATTGGCTGATCGTGGCACCACCCTTCAAGGTGAAATGCTGCTGGCCGATTTGGAGAGACTCTGCGACCCGCTTTCCGACACTGTCGGTACGGTGCAGGCTAAATTCGTTTTTGAACGAGATGAACGTAAATCTGTGGTTATCCACAGCTTTATCGACACCGAAGTCAAAATGGTTTGCCAGCGTTGTCTTGAGCTGGTCACCCTGCCGATTCACAGCGAATGCAGTTATGCTGTGGTGAAGGAGGGTGCGAATACCCAGTCGTTGCCGAAAGGTTATGACGTGCTGGAACTGGGCGAAGATCCTTTGGATCTGCAGTCACTGATCGAGGAGGAGCTTCTGCTCGCCTTGCCCATTGTGCCTGCTCATCATCCGGAAGAATGCCAGCAGCCGGCGGGTCTCGATGAGCCCGAACCGAGCGAGGACGAGGTAACGCGGTCCAACCCGTTCAGTGTATTGGCGCAGTTAAAGCGTGACCCAAACGTTTAGGAGTTAATCAATTATGGCTGTTCAGCAGAACAAAAAATCCCGCTCCGCCCGTGACATGCGTCGTTCGCACGATGCTCTCGAGGCAAGCACCCTGTCCGTAGAAAAGACCACTGGTGAAGTTCACCTGCGTCACCACGTATCGCCAGAAGGCGTATACCGTGGCCGTAAAGTGATCGACAAGGGCGCTGACGAGTAATCCTTGTCCGCTCAAGTCATCGCGATTGACGCAATGGGCGGGGACTTCGGTCCCCGCAGCATTGTTCAGGCCAGCCTTGCTTGTCTGTCTGCTACGCCCTCGCTGCACCTGACCCTCGTCGGTCAACCCTCCCTTTTAGAAGAATTGATCGCCAGCCAGTCGGCTGTGGATCGCGCGCGCCTGACGATTGTGCCGGCCAGCGATGTGATTGGCATGGATGAAAAGCCTTCCCAGGCCCTGCGTGGCAAGCCGGACTCCTCGATGCGGGTTGCGCTTGAGTTGTTGCGTGATGGCAAGGTTCAGGCCTGTGTCAGTGCCGGCAATACCGGTGCGCTGATGGCGTTGTCGCGTTATGTGCTCAAGACCTTGCCGGGTATCGATAGACCGGCCATGGTGGCGGCGATCCCGACGCAACGTGGTTATTGCCAGTTGCTCGATCTGGGGGCGAATGTCGATTGCAGTGCCGAGCACCTGTTCCAGTTCGCGGTGATGGGCTCGGTGGCGGCTGAAACCTTGGGCATTGCTCGGCCGAAGGTCGCATTGCTGAACATCGGCACGGAAGACATCAAGGGCAATCAACAGGTCAAGCTGGCGGCGACGCTGCTGCAAAACGCTCGCGGGCTGAATTACATCGGCTTCGTCGAAGGTGATGGCTTGTACCGTGGCGAGGCTGACGTGGTGGTTTGCGACGGTTTTGTCGGCAATATCCTGCTCAAATCCAGCGAAGGGCTGGCGACCATGATCGCCGGGCGGATCGAGGCGTTGTTCAAGCAAAACCTGGCATCGAGAATGGTCGGGGCTCTGGCGTTGCCGCTGATGAAGCGTCTACAGGCTGATCTGGCGCCTGCGCGACATAATGGCGCAAGCTTCCTCGGTTTGCAGGGGATCGTCGTTAAAAGTCACGGTTCGGCCGGTGTACAGGGCTTCCAGAGTGCCATTCAGCGCGCCTTGATCGAGATTCAGGAGAACCTCCCGCAGCGGCTTCACGGTCGCCTCGAGGATTTGTTGCTTTAGGCATTTTCGCTCGACAATGCTTAAATGTGACCGCTCAGTTCAATTAGCCATCCAACTGTCAGTTTCTTGCGTCCAGCAGTACAGGACGTCAATTCTCCGACGACAAGATCATTAGGGGCTTGTTACATGTCTGCTTCCCTCGCATTCGTCTTTCCAGGACAGGGTTCGCAGTCCCTCGGCATGCTGGCCGAGTTGGGCGCGCAACATCCGTTGATCCTCGAAACTTTCAAAGAAGCTTCCGATGCCCTGGGTTACGACCTGTGGGCACTGACCCAGCAAGGGCCGGAAGAGCAGCTCAATCAAACCGACAAAACCCAACCGGCGATTCTCACCGCTTCGATTGCCTTGTGGCGTCTGTGGCTGGCTGAGGGCGGCGCACGTCCGGCTTACGTTGCCGGTCATAGCCTGGGTGAGTACAGCGCGCTGGTCGCGGCCGGTAGCCTGAGTCTGGGTGACGCCGTGAAGTTGGTAGAGCGTCGCGGTCAGCTGATGCAAGAAGCGGTGCCGGCCGGGCAGGGCGGTATGGCTGCCATTCTCGGTCTGGACGACGCTGATGTGCTGGCTGCCTGTGCCGAAGCGGCGCAAGGCGAAGTCGTCAGTGCGGTCAACTTCAACTCGCCGGGCCAGGTGGTAATCGCCGGTGCCAAGGCGGCTGTCGAACGCGCCATTGAAGGCTGCAAGGCGCGTGGTGCCAAGCGCGCCATGCCGCTGCCGGTCAGCGTACCGTCGCACTGTGAGCTGATGCGCCCGGCTGCCGAGCGCTTTGCCGAGTCGATCGCTGCGATCAACTGGCAGGCTCCGCAAATCCCGTTGGTGCAGAACGTCAGCGCTGATGTGGCGCCGGATCTGGAAACGCTTACGCGCGATCTGCTCGAGCAGCTTTACAAGCCGGTTCGCTGGGTTGAGTCGGTCCAGGCGCTGGCCGCCAAAGGCGCTACTCAACTGGTTGAATGCGGTCCGGGCAAAGTCCTGGCTGGCCTGAACAAGCGCTGCGCCGAAGGCGTGTCGACCTCTAACCTGAACACCCCGGATGCTTTCGCTGCTGCTCGTGCAGCGTTGGCCTGAACTTAGGAGAAGCCTGCATGAGTCTGCAAGGTAAAGTTGCACTGGTTACCGGCGCGAGCCGTGGTATTGGCCAGGCTATCGCACTGGAACTGGGTCGTCAGGGCGCTATCGTGGTGGGTACTGCGACTTCTGCTTCGGGCGCTGAGCGCATCGCGGCAACCCTGAAAGAAAACGGCATTCAAGGCACTGGCCTTGAGCTCAATGTCACCAGCGACGAGTCCGTAGCGGCCGTGCTGGCGAGCATTCAGGAGCAATTCGGTGCGCCGGCGATTCTGGTGAATAATGCCGGTATCACCCGCGATAACCTGATGATGCGCATGAAAGATGACGAGTGGCATGACGTTATCGACACCAACCTGAACAGTCTGTTTCGCCTGTCCAAGGGTGTTTTGCGTGGCATGACCAAGGCGCGTTGGGGACGAATTATCAGTATTGGTTCGGTTGTGGGTGCCATGGGCAACGCAGGCCAAGTAAACTATGCAGCCGCCAAGGCAGGTCTGGAAGGTTTCAGCCGCGCTCTGGCGCGTGAAGTAGGTTCGCGCTCGATTACGGTCAACTCGGTGGCCCCTGGGTTCATCGATACCGATATGACCCGCGAACTGCCAGAAGCGCAGCGTGAAGCCTTGCAGGCGCAAATTCCGCTGGGCCGTCTGGGGCAAGCTCAAGAGATCGCGTCCGTGGTCGCTTTTCTTGCGTCGGGCGGTGCGGCTTACGTTACTGGGGCTACAATCCCGGTGAACGGCGGGATGTACATGTAATTCAAATGTGACGGATTGCTTCAAAAAAATGTCATACGAGCTGTCTAAAATCCGTTATAAAGCTGCAATCTATTTATAGGCAGAGGGTCGTCAGGGTTTGAGGAGTGAAGCTTTCAGTTGAAAAACTGAAAAGCCTTTCTATACACTTACCCACTGGCCAGCTGCCTGAATTTGTCCATTAGGAGTGAAAACAAGGTATGAGCACCATCGAAGAGCGCGTCAAGAAAATCGTTGCTGAGCAACTGGGCGTTAAAGAAGAAGAAGTTGTGAACACTGCTTCCTTCGTTGAAGACCTGGGTGCCGACTCCCTTGACACCGTTGAGCTGGTGATGGCTCTGGAAGAGGAATTCGAGACCGAAATTCCTGACGAAGAAGCTGAGAAGATCACTACTGTACAAGCTGCCATCGACTACGTTACTAGCCATCAGGCGTAATAGTTTGTAGCCGTTGTTAGCTGTCATGGAAAAACCGCACTGCCATCACGGCGTGCGGTTTTTTCCTTTAGGCCTGATGCAAAGTCGTCATTTGAAAAAAGGAGAGTGCTGTGTCGCGTAGACGCGTCGTAGTCACCGGTATGGGTATGTTGTCGCCACTGGGCACGGATGTGCCGAGCAGCTGGCAGGGTATTCTGGCTGGCCGCAGTGGCATTGGTCTGATCGAACACACCGACCTTTCTGCCTATTCCACCCATTTTGGCGGCTCGGTAAAGGGCTTCAATGTCGAGGAATACCTGTCGGCCAAGGAAGCTCGAAAACTCGACCTGTTCATTCAATACGGTCTGGCAGCAGGGTTTCAGGCAGTGCGTAACGCTGGCCTGGAAGTCACCGACGCCAATCGTGAACGTATCGGCGTGGCCATGGGCTCGGGTATTGGTGGTCTGACCAATATCGAAGAAACCAGCCGCACGCTGCATGATTCGGGGCCACGGCGGATTTCTCCGTTTTTCGTGCCGGGCTCGATCATCAATATGATTTCCGGTTTCCTGTCCATCCATCTGGGTACGCAGGGGCCTAACTACGCCATTTCGACAGCCTGTACCACCGGTACGCACTGTATCGGTATGGCGGCGCGCAACATTGCCTACGGCGAAGCCGACGTGATGATCGCTGGTGGTGCCGAGATGGCCGCTTGCGGTCTTGGCATGGGTGGCTTTGGTGCTGCTCGTGCGTTGTCGACCCGCAATGACGAGCCGACCCGCGCCAGCCGTCCATGGGATAAGGGCCGTGATGGCTTCGTGTTGTCCGACGGTGCCGGTGCGTTGGTGCTTGAAGAGCTGGAGCACGCCAAGGCGCGTGGTGCGACCATTTACGCCGAGCTGATCGGCTTTGGCATGAGTGGCGATGCGTACCACATGACCTCGCCGCCGGCCGATGGCGCAGGCGCTGCACGTTGCATTGTCAATGCACTGCGTGACGCCAAGCTGAGCGTCGACCAGGTCCAGTACATCAACGCCCATGGTACGTCGACCTCGGCCGGCGACCTCGCCGAAGTCTGCGCGATCAAGTCGGTGTTTGGCGATCACGCCTACAAGCTGGCGGTCAGCTCGACCAAGTCCATGACCGGTCACCTGCTGGGTGCGGCGGGCGCGGTTGAAGCGATTTTCAGTGTGCTGGCAATCAACGGCCAGGTGGCGCCACCGACCATCAACCTCGATGAACCGGATGAAGGTTGCGACCTCGACTTCGTGCCACACGCGGCGCGTGATACGAAGATCGATGTGGTGCTCTCCAACTCGTTCGGTTTTGGCGGTACCAATGGCTCGCTGGTGTTCCGTCGGTTCGCTGAATGATGGAAAGCTGGGTCGACGGTCAGCCGGCTGACGCACTGTCGCTTAAAGACCGCGGCCTGGCGTACGGCGATGGTCTGTTCGAGACCATCGCCGTCAAGGGTGGGCAGCCATTGTTGCTGGATCGACATTTGAGTCGTCTGGCCGATGGCTGCTCGCGCTTGGCGATTAACGCGGATCATGCATTGATTCGCGGCGAGCTACTGACCTACGCCGCCGCCCTTGGCGAAGGTGTGCTCAAGCTGATGCTGACCCGTGGCGACAGTCAGCGCGGTTACGCAGCCGATCCATCGGTGTCGCCGCGGCGTATTCTTCTAGGCAATCCTCCTGCGGCTTATCCTGCCGTGCACGCGCAGCAAGGTATTCGGCTGTTTCCCTGCGCTACCCGACTTTCCGAGCAGCCGCTACTGGCCGGCCTCAAGCACCTCAATCGTCTCGAACAAGTCATTGCCCGTTCCGAATGGCAGGACGGCGAGCACGCCGAAGGCTTGATGCTGGATCTTCAGGGACGGGTGATCGAGGGTGTTTTCAGTAATCTGTTCCTGGTGCGTGATGGCGCGTTGTTGACGGCTGATCTGAGTCGTTGTGGCGTCGCCGGAGTGATGCGCGCCGAACTCTTGTCCCAGGCCGAAAGGCTGGGGATTGTCACGCATGTCACTGACATCAGTCTTGATCAACTGCAACAGGCTGATGAAGTTTTCGTCTGCAACAGCGTGTACGGCATCTGGCCGGTACGCGCTTATGCTGCACTGAGCTGGCCGGTTGGGCCGCTCACCCGTAAACTGCAAGGCATTGCCCGCGCGCTACTGGATGCTTGATTCGTGAGACGTAAATTCTTGCTGCTGCTGGAAACCGGACTGGTTCTGGCAGGGCTACTGCTGGGCGCTTCGGCCTGGAAGATCAACTCGGCGCTGGAGCAGCCACTCAAGATTACTCAGGAAGAGTTACTGGATGTACCGAACGGCGCGACACCGTCCGGGACCTTCAATCGCCTCGAAACCGATGGCGTGCTTCAGGACGCCTTTTGGCTGCGCCTGTACTGGCGCTTGAACCTTGCTGCGCAGCCGCTGCACAGCGGTGAATACCGCATGCTCCCGGGGATGAATGCACAGGGCTTGATCGGTCTTTGGCAGCGCGGTGAAGTGGTTCAGTACAGCCTGACGCTGGTCGAGGGCTGGAACTTCCATCAGGTCCGTGCGGCGCTGGCAAAAAATGACAAACTCCAACAAACCCTTGCGGGGCTGAGCGACAGCGATGTGATGGACAAGCTTGGTCACGCCGGAGTGTTTCCGGAGGGCCGGTTTTTCCCGGACACCTATCGTTTTGTGCGGGGCATGACCGATGCCGAGCTGCTGGAAAAAGCGTACGAGCGCCTCGACGACGTCCTCGCAAAAGAGTGGAACAAGCGCTCCCCTGACGCACCCTATACCGAACCCTATCAGGCGCTGATCATGGCCTCGCTGGTCGAGAAGGAAACCGGTGTGCCGCAAGAGCGAGGGCAGATTGCCGGAGTGTTCGTGCGGCGCATGCAGATCGGCATGTTGTTGCAAACCGATCCGACGGTGATCTATGGCCTGGGTGATCGTTACAACGGCAAATTGACCCGCGCCCACCTGAAAGAACCGACGCCCTACAATACTTATATGATCGCTGGGTTGCCGCCGACGCCGATTGCCATGGTCGGTCGTGAAGCGATTCATGCGGCGCTGAATCCGGTGTCCGGCACCAGTTTATATTTCGTGGCGCGCGGTGACGGCAGTCATGTTTTCTCCGACGACCTGGATGCCCACAACAGTGCTGTGCGCGAGTTCCAGATCAAACGGCGTGCCGATTACCGTTCCAGCCCGGCGCCGGCCAACGGGGCCGTAGCGCCTGATGCGCAGACAGCGACTCCTTCAGCGTCGCCTGACACGGCACCAGAGGCGGCACCGCAACTGCCGTCATCGCAACCGGCTCCGGCTCCAGCTGCTACTCCGGCACCGAGTGCCGATGAGCCGCAAAGCTCGCAATGACTCTGACTAAGGACTGCCCGTGACTGGCTTGTTTATTACCCTGGAAGGCCCGGAAGGCGCGGGCAAGAGCACCAATCGTGAATACCTGGCCGAGCGTCTGCGCGCCGAGGGTATCGAAGTCGTGTTGACTCGCGAGCCTGGTGGCACACCGCTGGCCGAGCGAATCCGCGACGTGCTGCTGGCTCCGGTCGATGAGGTCATGAATCCCGATACCGAGCTGTTGCTGGTGTTCGCGGCGCGCGCGCAGCATCTGTCCGAGGTCATTCGTCCGGCGCTGGCGCGAGGCGCGGTGGTCTTGTGCGACCGCTTTACCGATTCGACTTACGCCTATCAGGGCGGTGGTCGCGGATTGTCGCTTGAGCGTATCGCGACCCTGGAAACCTTCGTTCAAGGCGATCTGCGCCCGGACCTGACGCTGGTGTTCGACTTGCCGATTGAAATCGGCATGGCGCGTGCCAGCGCTCGCGGTCGGCTGGACCGGTTCGAGCTTGAGGGGCGAGTGTTTTTCGAGGCGGTGCGCAGCGCGTTCTTGAAGCGTGCCGAGGCTGATCCGGCGCGTTACCTGCTGGTGGACGCCTCGCAGCCGTTGGCGCAGGTTCAGCAGTCGCTGGATGCCTTGCTGCCGCGTCTGTTGGAGCGGGCCCGTGGCTGAAGCCTATCCGTGGCAAGACAGCCTTTGGCAGCAACTGGCCGGTCGCGCCCAGCACGCCCACGCCTATTTGCTGCATGGCCCGGCCGGGATCGGCAAGCGTGCGTTGGCCGAGCGGCTGATGGCCAGTTTGCTCTGCCAGCGCCCAACCGCAGAAGGCGCCTGCGGCGAGTGCAAATCCTGCCTGCTGCTCAAGGCCGGTAGCCACCCCGATAACTACATCCTGGAACCTGAAGAAGCCGACAAGGCAATCAAGGTCGATCAGGTGCGTGATCTGGTCAGCTTCGTGGTCCAGACCGCGCAGATGGGCGGGCGCAAAGTCGTGCTGATCGAGCCCACCGAGTCGATGAACATCAACGCCGCCAACGCCTTGTTGAAAAGCCTCGAAGAACCCTCGGGCGATACCGTGTTGCTGCTGGTCAGCCACCAGACCAGCCGTCTGCTGCCGACCATCAAGAGTCGTTGCGTGCAACAGGCCTGTCCGTTGCCAAGCGAAGCCATGAGCCTGCAATGGCTGGCCAAGGCCTTGCCCGATTGCACGGAAGAGGAGCGTGTCGAACTGTTGACCCTGGCCGCGGGTTCGCCGCTGGCTGCGGTCAAGCTGCAAGGGCAGGGTGTGCGTGAGCAGCGTGCGCTGGTCGTCGAGGGCGTGAAGAAGTTGCTCAAGCAGCAACAGTCGCCGACGCAACTGGCTGAAGAATGGAAATCCATTCCGATGTTGCAGCTGTTCGACTGGTTCTGCGACTGGTCGAGCCTGATTCTGCGTTATCAGCTGACTCAGGACGAAGCCGGGCTCGGTCTGGCGGACATGCGCAAAGTGATTCAGTACCTGGCGCAGAAAACCGCCCAGGAAAAAGTCTTGAATATTCAGGACTGGATTCTCGCTCAGCGGCAGAAAGTGATGAGCAAGGCCAATCTCAATCCGGCATTGTTGCTGGAAGCGCTGTTGGTGCAATGGGTGTCTTTGCCTGGCCCGAAGTGAGCGTCTACGCCTAGACTCTGATCATCAGCCATGGAGGTCAGCATGAATGAACTTGTCAGCCTGGGCCCGCGTAACGGCATCCTGTCCCTGACCATCAAGGACAAATCCGTGCTTTATGCGGCCTACATGCCGTTCATCAAGAACGGCGGTCTGTTTATCCCGACCAACAAAAGCTACAAGTTGGGCGACGAGGTATTCATGCTGCTGCACTTGATGGATGAACCGGAAAAAATTCCGGTGGCCGGTACCGTGACCTGGATTACCCCCAAAGGGGCTCAGGGGAATCGCGCTGCCGGTGTCGGCGTGCAGTTCAATGAAGGCGATGACACCGCTCGAAGCCGAATCGAAACCTACCTGGCCGGAGCCCTGAAGTCCGACCGTCCCACTCATACGATGTAGTTGCCGTCTTTTATGCTCGTAGATTCCCATTGTCACCTTGACCGTCTCGACCTCGCCGCACACGACGGCTCGCTGGATGCTGCACTTGCCGCTGCTCGTCAGCGCGGGGTAGGGCACTTTCTGTGTATCGGAGTCAGTGTCGACAACGCCAAGGACGTCAAGGCCCTCGCCGAGCGTTACGACGATGTCGATTGTTCGGTGGGCGTGCATCCACTGGATGTTCAGCCGGGCGCCGCGCCGGCGCTGGACTGGCTGCTGCAGGAACTCAATCACCCGCGGGTGGTGGCAATCGGTGAAACCGGTCTGGATTACCACTACGAGCCGGAAGCGGCCGAGTTGCAGCAGGAGTCCTTCCGTTTGCACCTGCAAGCGGCCCAGCAGACCGGTAAGCCGGTGATTGTCCACACCCGTGGCGCCCGCGCCGATACGCTGGCGTTATTGCGTGAGGCAGCATTGCCGCAGGCGGGGGTGTTGCATTGCTTCACCGAAGATTGGGACATGGCCAAGGCCGCACTGGATCTGGGTTTTTATATTTCGTTGTCGGGGATCGTGACGTTCCGTAATGCGGACGCCTTGCGCGATGTGGCCCGGCAAGTACCGGCGGACCGCCTGCTGGTGGAAACCGATTCGCCGTACCTGGCGCCGATCCCTCATCGCGGCAAGCCGAACCTTCCGCAGTACGTGCGGGATGTGGCGGAATTTCTGGCCATGTTGCGCGGCGAATCCTACGAACGCTTTGCCGAGCAGACTACGGAGAACTTCAAGCGGCTGTTTCCGTTGGCGCACGTCAAGTCGATTTGACAGGTTGAGCCGCCGGCTCAAATCGCAGGCAAAAAAAACCCGGGTTCTGGGGGGTGAATCCGGGTTAAGACCATTAGGAGTAAAACAAAGGTACGCGGTCCTTTGGTACCTTCATCGGCGCAACACTTGGGGGAGATGCCACGCCGACAGTTCAAGTATTGATCACTATTGCGCCGAGTCCAGTTTGCTCCTGCTGTTTCTTAAACAGATTTGGAATACAGGCGCTTCGCTTGGGTTCTCACTGCTTGGCGATCGACGCGACAATGGCGACAGTTTCGTCAATCACGCGCTTTTCGGTGTAGAAGTGTGGCGAAAAACGAATGCCTGGGCCACGTGGGATACAGACCACCTGTTCGGCTTTCAGGGCCTCATAAACGGTCTGAGTATCGATGCCATCGATACTGAACGAAAGAATCCCCCCGCGCCGGGCTGGATTCAGCGGGCTATGCAGTACGACGCCGGGAATTGCGCTCAGGCCGTCCTGCAGCCATTTCACGCGCTCGGCGATCAGTGCGGCGACGTGCTCCATGCCGACTTCTTCCAATAACGACAGGCTGGCTTCCAGCGCCATCGCCCCGAGCATGTTCGGGCTGCCGCATTCAAAGCGTCGTGCACTCTTGGCCGGTTCCCATCCGGTGCGAGTGTAATCGCCCATGTGTTCGAGCATGTGCCAACCGAATTCGTGCAGTTTCAGTTGTTCACGCAATTCGCTACGTACATAGAACACCCCCAGGCCTTCTGGCCCGAGCAGCCATTTGTGGCCGTCGGCCATGGCGAAGTCGCATTGATAGCTCTGGACGTCGAAGGGCAGGGCGCCCAGCTGCTGGATGGCGTCGATGCAAAACAGCACGTTCTGTTGTTTGCAGCCGGCACCCAGGCGTTGCAAGTCGAGGCGCAGACCGCTGGCGAATTGCACCGCGCTCACCGACATCAAGCGGGTGCGCGGTCCGCAGGCTGCCAACAGGGCGCCTTCCGGGTCATCGCCGGTGAGACTGGCCTGCACCACTTCCACGCCTTGTGCCGCCAATGCTTCCCAGACAATGCGATTGGAAGGGAATTCTTCATCGCTGATGACGATCTGGTCGCCGCTTTGCCATGGCAGTCCGAAGGCGACAAAAGACAATGCTTCAGAAGTATTTTTGACCAGCGCCACATCATCCGTCGACGGTGCATTAAGCAGGCGCATCAGCCGTTCACGCAGGCGTTGTTCCAGGTCCATCCAGTCCGAATAGTCCCGTGCGCCCAGTAAAACGTTCTCTTGAGCGAAGCGTGTCACCGCCATGGCGGCGCGATTTGGCCAGGGTGCAACGGCTGCATGATTCAAATAACGCAGGCCTGGAGCCTGTACAAATTCATCAAGAAACATAGTCATGGTCGGATGATCCGTGCAATTTGGCGCAAGTTAGGCATAATACGCGGCTTCGTATTTTGACCCCTACAGACCTTTTCTTATGCATAAAGAACCTCGTAAGGTCCGTGAGTTTCGTCGCCGCGAGCAAGAAATTCTCGACACCGCGCTCAAGCTGTTCCTCGAACAAGGTGAAGACAGTGTCACCGTCGAGATGATCGCTGATGCCGTGGGTATCGGCAAAGGCACCATCTACAAGCACTTCAAGTCCAAGGCGGAGATCTATCTGCGCCTGATGCTCGATTACGAGCGTGACCTGAACGAGCTGCTGCACTCTGCCGATGTCGATAAGGATAAGGAAGCCCTGTCCCGGGCCTATTTCGAATTCCGCATGCGCGATCCGCAACGTTACCGGTTGTTCGATCGCCTGGAAGAGAAGGTGGTCAAGGGCAATCAGGTGCCGGAGATGGTCGAGGAGTTGCACAAGATTCGCGCCTCCAACTTCGAACGCCTGACCTTGTTGATCAAGGGCCGCATCAGCGAAGGCAAGCTTGAAGACGTGCCGCCGTACTTCCACTACTGCGCTTCCTGGGCGCTGGTGCACGGCGCTGTCGCGCTGTATCACTCGCCGTTCTGGAGCAACGTGCTGGAAGATCAGGAAGGTTTCTTCCAGTTCCTGATGGACATCGGCGTGCGCATGGGCAACAAGCGCAAGCGCGATACCGACACACCGAGCAGCTGAACCATTCAGATGCCTTATTGCGCCATGTTTTCTCTGTATGGCGCAGTGCCCCAGGAATATACTCAGGCTTAGGTATTGCTAAAACTTGATTTGTGAGTCAAGTTTTAGCGCTTCCGAATCTACTTTCGCCGGAGTGATCCATGATCGTTGACCGACAAGGCAGGCAGTTCCGCAATTTGCGGGTCAGTCTGACCTCCGCCTGCAACTACGCCTGTACCTATTGCGTGCCCAATGGCAAGCGACTGGTGGCTGCGCAGGATGAACTGTCGGCCGAGGCCATGGCGCGCGGCGTTGCCTACCTGATCGAAGCCGCGGGCATCGAGCGCTTGCGCATCACCGGTGGCGAGCCGCTGGTGAGCCCGAAGCTGGAAACCTTCATGACGGCTGTCGGGCAGATGGGCCTTGCCGACATCAGCCTGACCACCAACGGTCAGCTGCTGGCGAAGAAACTGCCCTTGCTGGTGGATGCCGGCATTCGGCGGATCAACGTTTCCCTTGATACCCTGGACGCCGATGCATTCCGCAGCATTGCGCGCGGTGGCGATCTGGCGACGGTGCTCAACGGCATGGACCAGGCTCGCGCAGCGGGCATCAAGATCAAGGTCAACATGGTGCCGTTGCGCGGGCAGAACCTCGATCAAGTGATGCCGTTGCTCGATTATTGCCTGGAGCGCGGTTATGAATTGCGCTTCATCGAGCTTATGCGCATGGGCCATCTGGCCAGCGATTCGAACGCATTCCTGCAGCAGTTTGTCAGCCTCAAGCAGTTGCTGGGCCTGATCGGCGAGCGTTATGAGTACCTGCAGGCCGACGCGCCGGTGGATGCCACAGCCGTGCGTTACGAAATTCCGGGGCGCGGCTATTTCGGTGTGATCGCCAATGAAAGCGTGCCGTTCTGCCGCACGTGCTCACGCTTGCGGCTGTCCTCCACTGGCTGGCTGCATGGCTGCCTGTCGTCGAGTAACCGCCACTATGTCGGTGACTTGCTGGACAAACCCCGTCATCAAGCATTGCCGGCGCTCCAGCGTCTGCTGGTGAAAGCTCTGGGCGACAAGCAGGAAGTGGCATTCTCTGGTGGCGCAACAATCATGAAGATTATCGGCGGCTGATAAATCTCTGTGGCGAGGGAGCTTGCTCCCGCTGGGTCGCGAAGCGGCCCTGAAAACATATCCCCGCGACCTGTCGGGCATACCGCATTTGCCTGTTTTACGACGGCTGCGCCGCCGAGCGGGAGCAAGCTCCCTCGCCACAGGAGCTCATTCTCAATCTGGAAATGTTCAAGTCCTCAAGGACTGGCGCGGAAGCTGCATCCTGCCGACATTCGCCGGTTTTCCGTCACCGGCCTCTGGAGGATAGGATGCGTAGCCTGGTTTTGCTGCTGGCCTTTTTGGCGCTTGGCGGCTGCATGAATGTCAGCGACATGGGCGAAGGGGTTCGCTACCACATGAGCGACTCTGGTCTGCTTGATCACAGCGACAGCCATCGCGTGAATAATCTGCGCATCCAGCCGGACTCGTTTATCTACATCGCCCAAGGTGCTTTTGCGCCGCCGGGCAGTGCCTATCCGCGGCCGAACGTGGTCGCTGAAGAAGCCTTCAACGGCTTCATCGAATATTTCCCGATGGTTCGCCGTGCCCGCGCCCCCGAAGGTCTCGACACCGCCATGGGCGAGGCGCGTGCAGCTGGCGCGCATTACCTGCTCTACACCCGATTTGCCAAGGCCGACGACCGTATCGGCAACTCGGATGAATTGCTCGATCAGGGTGCCGTGGATCGCCTGGGGATCGACAGTGGAGTGATTCAGATCATGCTGATCGAGACCAGCACCCAGTATTTGATCGATACTGCACGAATCAAGAGTCGTGGCGGTTTACTGACGTTCCACGACAACAAGCCAGAAGACTTGATCGCTCAGCCGCTTGCGCAATACGCTCGTAGCCTGCTGGGCATGAGCGATCAGTAACTCACCAGGAGAGCAGCATGAATGGTCCGCAAAAAGCTAATGATCTGTTGGGGCAAATCCCCAAGTCCAAAGGCTTGCCACCGGTCCATTTGTGGAACCCCGACTTCTGCGGCGATATCGACATGCGCATCGCCCGCGACGGCACCTGGTATTACCTGGGCACGCCGATCGGGCGCAAGCCGATGGTCAAACTGTTCTCCACCATCATTCGCCGCGACGGCGATGATTACTTCCTGATTACTCCGGTCGAGAAGGTCGGGATCAAGGTTGATGACGCGCCTTTCATTGCTGTGACGCTGGAGGTCGAAGGCGAGGGCGAAGCCCAGTTGTTGCGCTTCACCACCAATGTTGATGAGCAGGCCGAGGCGGGTGCCGAGCATCCGTTGCGGGTAGTGATCGATCCAGTGACCCAGGAGCCTGCGCCTTACGTGCATGTACGCACCAACCTTGAAGCGCTGATCCATCGCAACGTGTTTTATCAACTGGTCGAACTGGCCGTGACCCGCGAAATCGACGGGCAACGCTGGTTGGGTGTCTGGAGTGGCGGCGAGTTTTTCCCTATCGGCCTTGAGCCGTAACCTGGAAAACGGCCCAGTGTTTAAACCGGGCCATGGCCGATGGGCTTACAAGCCTTTGCTCTTGAGCCTGGCAGCATGTTCCAGATAGAGACTGACCGGGCTCACGTTCCAGCTGGTGATCCCGGCCATTTGATTGACGGCGTCAAAATGGTCCATGGGGTAATCCGAGCGAATCACTTTCCCCAGGTGTGAGCTGTATCGTCCGACCAGTCCGTCATTGGCGTGTTTCTCTTTATAAAATAACTTTGACAGCACAATGCAGTTGATGTGGGTTGGATCGAGTACTTGCGGGGTTTGGAAGTTCTGCAGGATCCCGCTCCAGGAGTAGTAATACACGCCGTTTTCAATTTCGTTGCCTTCACCGCCCCAGACTTCCGGCACCCCTTGCGGGTACTTGCGATTGAATTCAGCCAACCCTGCGCTGGTCAGCGATTCGAATGCTGCTTGAGGGTCCTGAGGGTTTTGCGGGTGGCCACTGATCAGCGAAATGAACGTGCCGACTGCGCTGAACAAGGCCAGTACGAACGCTTCGGGCAACTCTCCGGGTGTCAGCGCCTTATGCAATTGGTCGGCAATCTCGGAGCCGTGATTGGGGCAGCTGACAGAGGTGACCGACGCGACCTTTTCCGGGTGCAGCGCTGCTACGTAGCGTGCGGCCAGGGGACCTTGGCTATGGCCGATCAGATTGACCTTGGCGGCGCCTGTTTCCTGCAAAATGCGGTTGACCTGTTCGAGCAGTTTTTCACCGCGTTCTTCATTGCCGTTGACGGCTGGAATATTGACCGTAAACACCCGAGCGCCAGCGTGTTCCAGGGCTTCCTTGATATCGAAGAAGTAGGGATAACCGGCAATCGTATCGAAACCGAAAAGGCCGTGAACCAAAACAATCGGGTATTGCGTAGACGCATCCATGTTCATGCTTATACCTGTCGATAGCGGATTCAAGTGGAACAGATGCTATTGACTGCTTGATCTGTCGCGGCTAACCGTAGTTTACAAAGCACGATGGTACAAATTGCTCCGGGTGGAGCAATGACCCCAGGTCGTGCTGGATGGTCAGCCGATTTCTTCGATGAATTCGTCCATGAAACGCTTCAGGCGTTCATGACGCAACTGAGCCAAATGCTTGCCGGTTGGTGTCTGGAAGCCATTGGCGAGGTGCAACAGCTTGGTCTGGAAGTGGTCGAGGCAAAAGCGTTTGTCGTCGTACTCGCGGGATATCGCCGTGGGATCCTGCGGATCATACAGCGTGCTGCCCATGCGCCCGGCGATGTAAAACGTGCGGGCAACACCGAGCATGCCAAGGGAGTCGAGGCGGTCGGCGTCCTGGAGGATTTGCGCTTCCAGGGTCGTCGGCGTGATGCTCGCCGAAAAGCTATGGGCCTCGATGGCGTGAGCGACTGCTGCGCTTTTGTGCTTGGGCCAATTCAACTGGCTGAGGATTGCCGAGGCTTTTTTCGCGGCCAGTTGCGATGCTCGAGAACGCAGCGGCGAGTTCTTTTCCACCGCCACGCAGTCGTGCAGTAACACCGCTGCCAGCAGTACCTCAAGGTCTCCACCTTCCTCGGTTTGAATCTGCTGAGCGTTGCGCCACACCCGTTGCAAGTGCGACAGATCATGGGCGCCATCCTCGGACGGCTCCAGCGCATGGGGCAGCAAGGTTGAGGCGAGGTTTTGCAGTGGCGCGAAGGCAACGAGGCTCATAACAATCCTTTTGTGGCGACGCCCGTAGATTAAGTTTTGAAGTGACATGTGACGAGCGCTGATTGCCGACATAGTATGGCGGTTTCAACTGTTCACAAGGCACGTCCATGTCGATCGAAATCCGCCCGGCCACCCCCAGTGATGCGCCACAAATACTCGCGTTCATCACCGAGCTCGCTGACTACGAACGCGCCCGGCATGAAGTCATCGCCAGTGTCGCCGACATCGAGCGCAGCCTGTTCAGCGAAGGCGCTACCGCCCATGGTCTGATCTGTCTGCGCGACGGCTTGCCGATTGGCTTCGCGGTGTTTTTCTTCAGCTACTCGACCTGGCTCGGCAGCAACTGCCTGTACCTCGAAGACCTCTACATCACCCCCGAACAACGCGGTGGCGGCGGCGGCAAACAACTGCTGCGCCACCTCGCAAAAATCGCCTGCGCCAACGACTGCGGCCGCTTCGAATGGAGCGTGCTGGAATGGAACACCCCGGCCATCGACTTCTACAAATCCCTCGGCGCCCAGCCGCAGGAAGAGTGGGTGCGTTACCGCATGGATGGGGAGGTGTTGCGGGGGTTTGCCGAGGGCAGATGATTTGTCGCGAGGACCTGTTTGAAGGTCTTCGCGAATAAGTTGTGGAGGCCGTTTTAGTCCGGCATTCTGTTCGCCCTTTGCGCGCTCACGGACGACACCTGCAATGCCTTTGGCACTGTTTTTTTCCCCGTCCCCCGTGAGGCCTTCGCCGCATCAGCGAGCGAACGGTGATGAGCGGATTTTGGGCGTCAATGCGTCTGTATGGACTGGTGAAAAACCTTGGTTCCACTGACGTCATCCTTCAGCAGTCTGTAGAAATTCTTTGCACCGTCAGCTGCGCTGGCAGCAAAGCCATTCGCGCGTTAGTGTCGCGTCTGGATGCCGAGTTAGTGGTGCACAGGGTCGATATTGAGCTATTTCAGGGAGAAATAACGGTGCGCAAGTTTGTTTTTTATATATTCGTCTCATTGTGTGCTTCGTGTTCTTTTAATCATGGAAGAGCAATAGCGACGTTAAATTATTCGGGTGTTGAACATACTCCTGGCAGCGTGGCTTATCAGATTGGCTTTACAGCGGATACAGACCTTTTAGGGCTGTTTGAGTCTGCAATCGGTGAGGGGTTGGTGTGCGCGCTGGAGGATGATGTTGATTTTTCCATTGGGCATTACATCAAGCGTTCAGGAAGAGGGGCGGTGGAGTATGTGAAAGACCCTGTTGGTGGGCATTACGTCTCAAGAGTGATGTTTCGAGAGACTGGAGAGTCGGAGGGGGAAGAAAATCTTCTCACAGGTGAAGCGTTGGGTGAGGTCTTGAAAACACGGGAGTTCATCGTTTGCAGTTTCAGGGTTCATACGACTAAATATAAAACCTATTTTTCGAATCCAATGCCTGTACCTACCTCTGATCTGTTGGGGGTGCTTGGTCGGTGAGCCATTTTTCGGTGCGGAAGTTGAGCTTGTGGGGCTTGATCCTGGCGTGCTCTTCTTGCTCGCTTGATCATGGAAGGTCTGTCGCGACGCTGGAGTACTTAAGCGTCGAGGAACTTCGTAATACGGGTATTTATCAGATTTATTTTCATTCGAGTGAACCTGTTCTTGAATTGTTTAAGTCTCGAATTGGCGAAGGGCTTGTTTGTTCGCTGGATGATGATCTCGACTTTGCGCAGGCGCATCACATTAAGCTCTCAGGCTTTGGGTTAGTTGAGTTGGTTAAAGATAAAGAGCAGACCAGCTACAGGGCAAATATGATTTTCACTGACTCTGAAGAGGGTAAGGGCAGAGAGAGCTATCTCGAGGGAGATACCTTGAAACCGTTGTTGCTCAAGCGAGATTATATTTCTTGCGTGTTTCGAGTCCATACCACCCGCTACAAGACCTACTTCTCAACAGTTATGCATGTTCCTACGGCAGACTTATTGAAAGCAATTAGCAAGAAATAAAGGTGTTGGTTCTTTCAGTCAGACTGGCAAGTGAAAGGGGCGCACCGTCCCTACGTCAGGACGAACGGTTCGAATTTGAGCATCAATGGATCAGGTGAGGGGGATACCGATCGGCTTGGTATGGGTGAATCTGCTGCGGTGAAATTTTGCTCAGAAAGCATCGGGTTCGGAGCGAAAGATCAAGAATGGTTTTTACTGCATCCCAATATGTGGGAATTAAATTTACATATTGAGATTTTTCTTCCGCAAGGTTTATAGTCCAGCTCACTCACTGCCAAAAACAAAACAGGTGAAGCGATGCTGGCGCAATTGATCGCGCTCGATTGGGGGACGACGTCCCTTCGTGCGTACAGGCTCGGCCCGAATGCTGGCGTCCTTGATCAGCGGTCACTGGCGTCAGGGATCATGCAGTTGCCGAAAGCGCCGCGGGTGATCGCCGGCCTGTTGTGTGCCGACGGTTTTGAACTGGCATTCGACGAGGCCTGCGGTGATTGGCTCGATGCACAGCCTGCTCTTCCGGTGATTGCCTGCGGCATGGTCGGCAGTGCTCAGGGCTGGCGTGAAGCGGCTTACTGCGATACTCCGGCGAATGTCGCCAACCTCGGCACTTCCCTGCAAACCGTCCGCAGCTTGCGCGGCGTCGATGTGCATATCGTGCCCGGTGTCATCCAGCGTTCGCGGCTGCCGAATGTGATGCGCGGCGAGGAAACCCAGGTCCTTGGCGTGCTGCAAAACCTGCCTGCCGGGGCAGGGGACAACCTGTTGATCGGCCTGCCGGGCAGCCATTCGAAATGGGTCGAAGTGGTCGAAGGCTGCATCACTCATTTCGACACGTTCATGACTGGCGAACTGTTCGCTGTGCTGAGCGAACACAGCATTCTCGGGCGCACGCAACAGCGCGGCGCAGCCTTCGACTGCGCAGCCTTTGATCGCGGCGTGCAGGTGGCGTCGTCGGCGGATGGTGAGATCGGCCCATTGTCGACGCTGTTCAGTTCTCGCAGTCTCGGCTTGACCGGTGAACTCAGCGCCGAGCAGCAGCCTGACTATCTGTCTGGTCTGTTGATCGGCCATGAACTGGCGGCGCTGGCAACGGTGCATCGCCACCACAGCGCAAAGCTTGCTTCGATCGTTCTGATCGGCAATGCCCAACTCTGCACCCGCTATCAGCGTGCGCTCGCTATCTGCGGTTTTCCTCATGTGACCTTGGCCGAACAAGCCACCGAACGCGGTTTGTGGCAACTGGCGGTCGCAGCCGGGCTGATCGGTAAAACCGCTCCCGTTCAACCCGACTAGAGGTCTGACATGCTCAAGCAAGCACTGGCAACAAACGGACTGATCGCGATCCTTCGGGGCCTGCGCCCACAAGAGGCGGCGGCCATCGGCGAGGTTCTGTACCAGTCCGGTTTTCGGGTTATCGAAGTGCCGCTCAATTCTCCTGAACCCTATGAAAGCATCCGCATTCTGCGCAGCACCTTACCCGCCGATTGCCTGATCGGCGCGGGTACGGTGCTGACTCCGGAGCAGGTCGCGCAGGTGAAAGCCGCCGGTGGACAGGTGATTGTCATGCCGCACAGCGATGCCGAGGTCTTGCGTGCGGCAAAGGCGGCCGGCTTGTATCTGGCGCCGGGTGTGGCGACACCGACCGAAGCGTTCGCAGCACTCGCAGAAGGCGCGGATGTGTTGAAGATGTTCCCGGCCGAGCAGATGGGACCGGCGGTAGTGAAGGCCTGGCTCGCAGTATTACCGGCCGGGACCATGCTGGTGCCAGTGGGCGGGATTACTCCTGACAACATGCAGGCGTTTGTCGAGGCAGGGGTCAAAGGCTTTGGCCTGGGTTCCGGGTTGTTCAAGCCGGGTCTCACGCCTGCGGAAGTGGCCATTCGGGCCGGGGTGTATGTCGCAGCCTGGAGCGCGCTGCACTTCGAGTTGTAGTGACGGCACGGGGGCAACCATAATGCCGCCCGTTCACTCGCTTAACGGTAAGGCTGGACTATGCAGGAAGAGCTCTCGAAAAATGCCGCGCCAACCGGCACGCAAACGTTGCTGCGCGGTTTGGCTGTGGTGCATGCCGTGGCTGGCGGTGCTCGTGATCTCAAGGAAATCGCCCGGCTGATAGGCACTACCCGCAGCACCACGCACCGCTTGGCCAGTTGCCTGGTGGACGAGCGATACCTGCGCGTGGTGCCGCAAGTGGGTTACCTGCTCGGGCCCAAGTTGATCGAGTTGGGTTTTCAGGCCCGCGAAGAGCTGCCGCTGGTGACCCTTGCCGGGTCCTATCTGGACGAGTTGTCGGCGTTGACCGGCGACACCATCCATCTGGCGATCCGTGAAGGCGACGAGGTGTTGTACTTGCACAAGATTCCGGGGCGCAATGGCCCGGAAATGCGCTCGCGAGTCGGTCATCGCATGCCACTGGCGCGCACCGGGATCGGCAAGGCGCTGATGCTCGATGACTCGCAGCAAGAGTGGCAGCGGTTGTATCAGATCAGCTTGCCGGCGGGTGGGAAGAGTCAGTTCTGGCCGCAGCACCCGGAGCAATCCTGGGAGCAGTTTCAGCAGCGCATGCTGGAATATGTGGCGGGTGGTTATGCCTTCGACCTGGAAGACAACGAACCGTCGATCCGCTGTGTGGCGGCACCGGTTCGCGACGCCAGTCGGCGGATCGTCGCGGGCATCAGCATCGCCAGCACGGTTCCGTACATGCCGCTGGAGAAAATGGCCGAGCTTATTCCCTTGATCAAAGGAGTCACGGCTCGGCTGTCGGCAGAGCTAGGGGCCAGGTTATAAGCCGCTAACGTCTGATCAGACGTGCGGTGGGTTGAGCAGGTTTTTGGGGAATGGAGCGTTATCTTGGGAATGAAAATGGTACGGATGCTATGGGTGTTGATGGTTGTTTTGTGTTCGTCGTGCATGCAGTTACACGTACCGGATGCGCGGGTTGAGTTTACCTCGATCAAACACCAAGGCTATGGTCAGTATGAGTTACGTTTCAGGTCCGATCGGGACGTGGCGAACATCTACAAGTCCAACGGTATCAACGATGGTGTCAATGCGTGGATTACGTGCTCACTGGACGGTGATAGGAACTTTTCAAACAATCACACTATGACCTTGTCGATGCAAGGTTTTCTGGAGGATGCCCATCTTGTTGAGGGTGATCGTCGCTACGAGTTCTGGACCTCGGTCAGATTTACCGAGGATAGCGATCATCACAGCTCTCAACGTGACATCAGGAAGGAAGTGCTGCTCCCGTTGCTGAAATCCCGGGAGTACATTCCCTGTAAAACCGTGAGTGTTGCGTGGTTTTTCAAGACGTACTATTCAACGATCATGTATATCCCGACGTCGCGCATCATTGCCGAGGTGGATAAACAGATCCTTTCACCCGCCTATGTGATTCTGCCGCCAGAAGATCGTCCGTTTTCCTGGTTGTTGTTTGAGCCTGTTTGTATCAACGAATGGGTTTGGAATGGCGGTGAGACCATTGTCCATGGCGGTGTATGCAGCAGTTTGCCTTACAGTGGGCTGTTGAGTTCGTTTGCGCCCTATAAAGACAAGTACCGCGTTGTTAACCAGGAAACCGGCTTGGCGAAACCGGACGCTCCCTACATTATTGTGCGCATGGATGGGCGTCAGGAGGCGGGTGTGACCGACTCCTTGGGCTACACCCATCAAGTGGGGGCCGATGAGCCTGAAACAATAAAGCTCTATGTCCCTGACAAGGGGCTCTGATCCAGGGTGGATTGGCAGGCTCAAATGAAAAAAAACGGGCGGGACTCTTGGGTCGAAGAGCCCACAGCCCGGTGGATTGCTCCGCTAAGCGACAGGGCCTGACTCAGGCTTTAAGCGTTGCCATGTCGATGACGAAGCGGTATTTCACGTCACCGGCGATCATGCGGCTGTAAGCCTCGTTGATCTGGCGGATGTCGAGCATTTCGATGTCGCAGGTGATGTTGTGCTCGGCGCAGAAATCCAGCACTTCCTGGGTTTCTGCAATACCCCCGATCAACGAGCCGGCCAGCACCCGACGACCCAGCACCAGTTTGGCGGCGTGGACGGGCGGGTCAATCGGCTCGATCAGGCCGACCAGGATGTGCACGCCGTCGAAGCGCAGCGTATCGAGGTACGGGTTGAGATCGTGCTGCACCGGAATGGTGTCGAGCAAAAAGTTGAACTGTCCGGCTGCGGCCTTCATCTGTTCGGCGTCGGTGGAGACGATCACGTGGTCCGCCCCCTGGCGGCGACCTTCTTCGGCCTTGCTCGCTGAGCGGGTGAACAACGTCACTTCAGCGCCCATGGCCTTGGCAAACTTGATGCCCATGTGACCGAGGCCGCCCATGCCGAGAATCCCGACTTTGTCGCCGGCTTTCACGCCATAGTGTTTGAGCGGCGAGTAGGTGGTGATTCCCGCACAGAGGATCGGTGCGGCGCTGGCCGGGTCGAGTTTCTCGGGGATACGTACGACGAAGTGCTCGCTGACCACGATGCTATCCGAGTAACCGCCCATGGTGTTGCTGCCGTCGACCCGGTCCGGGGTCGCGTAGGTCAGGGTCGGACCTTCGAGGCAATATTGCTCGAGGTCGGCATGGCAGGCTTCGCAGTGGCGGCACGAGTCGACCATGCAGCCGACGCCGACCAGATCACCCACCTTATGGGCGGTGACATTGGTGCCAATGGCGGTGACTTTGCCGACAATTTCGTGGCCTGGCATCAGCGGGTAAACAGCAATGCCCCATTCGTTGCGGGCCTGGTGGATGTCGGAGTGGCAGACGCCGCAGTAGAGAATCTCGATCGCTACGTCGTCGGCACGCGGGCTGCGACGTTCGAAGGTCATCGGGGCGAGGGGAGTGGTGGCCGACTGGGCGGCGTAACCGATGGCGGTGTACATGGTGAACCTCGCAAAAGCAGTGACGGGTGAGGTGGGGGATTTTCCGCGCCGCCCGCTTCACCGGCCATGACGATTCCTCCGCGTCTTATGCCTATTCCTCCGGCATCCTCGGTGGAGCGGTCGCATTGGCGCTCAGACCTGCGATGATGCTTTCATCCTTTTTTCGCGAAGTTTTTGCCATGTTGTTAACCCGTCATCTCGATGCCAATGCTGCGCTGGTTGGGCTGATTCAGCCGTTGGCGACCCGTGATGGTTTCGTGCCGACACGCTTGCCCGGCGTGCACGTACTCAGAGCCAGTTGCGATGTGGCGCGTGGCCCGCAGATCTATGAGCCGAGCCTGATGATCATTGCCCAAGGCAGCAAAGTCGCCTATCTGGGCGCGCGTACGCTGGAATACGGTGCCGGGCATTACCTGATTCAGGCACTGCCGGTGCCGTTCGAATGCGAAACCTTTGCCATGGCTGATGCGCCATTGCTCGGGGTTTCGATTGCCATCGACCGCGCGCTTTTGGGCGAACTGGTGTTGGCCATGGGGTTGGTGCATGGGCGCAATACGCCTGCGCAAACCCCCGAATCCATGACCTCGGCGGTACTCGATGACGGCATGCGTGGCTGTGTCGAGCGCTTGTTGCACTGCCTGCACGATCCGCTGGAGTGTCAGGTCATGGGGCAGGCACGGTTGCGTGAGTTGTTGTTCGTGGCGTTACGCGGTCCGCAGGCTGATGTGCTACGGGCGTTGGTCGAGCAACAGGGACAATTTGCCCGGATTGCGGCGTCCTTGAGTCATTTGCATGCGCACTTCACCGAGCCGCTGAACGTCGAGACGCTGGCCAGTTGCGCGAACATGAGTACGTCGACCTTTCACGAGCATTTCAAGCGCAGCACCTTGTTGTCGCCGGTGCAGTATTTGAAGCGCTTGCGATTGCTCAAGGCGCAGCAGTTGTTGCTGTCGGAAGGGCTGGGGGTGGCGCAGGTTGCGCATCGGGTGGGTTATCAGAGCACGTCGCAGTTCAGTCGCGAGTATAAGCGCTACTTCGAGCGTAATCCGGGGGATGAACGGGTGGCTTAGATTTCAGGCGCAGTTACAGAGGGCGGTGTCGTTTTCTCCGGGCAACAAAAAGGCCCCCATTTCGGGAGCCTTGATGTTTGGCAATTTGACTTACATGTTCGGGTAAGTCGGGCCGCCAGAACCTTCCGGCGTTACCCAGGTGATGTTCTGCGCAGGGTCCTTGATGTCGCAGGTCTTGCAGTGCACGCAGTTCTGGGCGTTGATCTGGAAGCGCTTCTCGCCGTCTTCCTTGGTGATCACTTCATACACGCCAGCCGGGCAGTAGCGCTGAGCAGGCTCATCGTACAGCGGCAGGTTCTTGCTGATCGGGATGCTCGCGTCGGCCAGTTTCAGGTGGCAAGGCTGTTCTTCTTCATGGTTGGTACCGGAGATGAACACCGAGCTGAGCTTGTCGAAGCTGAGTTTGCCGTCCGGTTTCGGGTAGTCGATCTTCTTGCTGTCGGCCGCGAGCTTGAGGCAAGCGTAGTCCGGCTTGGTGTCGTGCAAGGTGAACGGCAGTTTGCCGCCGAAGATGTTCTGGTCGAGCCAGTTGAAGCCAGCGCCAATGATGGGGCCGAATTTGTGCATCGCCGGGCCGAAGTTGCGGCTGGCGAACAGTTCTTCGTAAAGCCAGCTGGCTTTGAACGATTCAACGTAGCTGTTCAGTTCATCAGCGCCTTCGGAGCCTGCGAACAGGGCGTCGGCCACGGCGTCAGCGGCGAGCATGCCGGACTTCATGGCGGTGTGACTGCCTTTGATCTTGGCGAAGTTCAGGGTGCCGAGGTCGCAACCGATCAGCGCGCCGCCCTTGAAGACCATCTTCGGCAGCGAGTTCAGGCCACCTTTGCAGATCGCGCGCGCACCGTAGCTGATGCGCTTGCCGCCTTCCAGGTACTGCTTGAGCACCGGGTGATGCTTGAGGCGCTGGAACTCGTCGAACGGCGACAGGTAAGTGTTGCTGTAGGACAGGTCGACGATAAGGCCGACTACAACCTGGTTGTTTTCCAGGTGATAGAGGAACGAGCCACCGGTGTTTTCGGTGCCCATGATGTCCAGCGGCCAACCGGCGGTGTGCACCACCAGACCTGGCTGATGCTTGGCCGGATCGATTTCCCAGATTTCTTTCAGGCCAATGCCGTAGTGCTGGGCGTCGGCATCGGTGTCGAGGTTGAAGCGCTTGATCAGTTGCTTGCCGATGTGGCCACGGCAGCCTTCGGCGAACAGCGTGTACTTGCCACGCAGCTCCATGCCTGGGGTGTACAGGCCTTCTTTCGGATTACCTTCACGGTCAACGCCAAGGTCGCCGGTGATGATCCCGCGAACCACGCCGTTTTCGTCGAACAGTGCTTCCTGAGCGGCGAAGCCCGGGTAGATCTCTACGCCCAGGTTCTCGGCCTGCTGAGCCAGCCAGCGGCACAGGTTGCCCAGGGAGATGATGTAGTTGCCTTCGTTGTGCATGGTCTTGGGCACAAAGAGGTCTGGAATCTTGATCGCGCCATCGGCGTTTTTCAGAACGAAGATGTCATCGCGAGTGACCGGAGTATTCAGCGGCGCGCCGAGTTCTTTCCAGTCCGGGAACAGTTCGTTCAGCGCCCGAGGTTCGAACACCGCGCCAGACAGAATGTGAGCGCCGACTTCGGAGCCTTTTTCGACCACGCAGACGCTAATTTCCTTACCGGCTTCGGCGGCCTTCTGCTTCAATCGGCAGGCGGCGGAAAGACCAGCGGGGCCGGCACCGACGATGACCACGTCGAATTCCATGTATTCGCGTTCCACAGGTTATCTCCTACTCAAGGCTCAACAGTTTTTTTTCTAATTGGAGGTTTGGTGTCGCATCCATGAATCCCTGCACAACGCTGGGAGAGGACAATCGATGAGCCACCTTTCTCTCTAGGCGGCGCATTATATCTACACCACTCTTAGCGTCCAATACAAACGTTTGTTTGAATTTGCTCCAGCCCAGAGAAATCAAAGAAGCGCGGCTTATGACTGGCCATTTTGGCGTATTGACCGGAATAGGTGTTCCGGTCAAGATACGGGCGGTTTTGCGCTCGCCGTAGGCTGACTGTTGGTTTCAAGAGCACCTCTAAAGACAGGGCGAAGGCGGTACAAGGTGACGCGCAGCACGGGGTTGTCGCGAAGTTTACACGTCGCGACAAAGAATGACTCGTTAGTCACCACTGACGAACGGTCATTACGCTTCGTGAGCTGGGTCACCCAGTACAAATGCCGGCGTTTTTAGAGGTGCCCTTGTGCCCGATGAGTATCAACCGCCAGGTTCGCCTAGGCGACTTTCTTTTCACCGGAGAGTAACGAGGAATCCATGAAGGTTCTTGTAGCTGTCAAACGAGTGGTCGACTATAACGTCAAGGTTCGCGTCAAAGCGGACAACTCCGGCGTCGATCTCGCTAACGTCAAGATGTCGATGAACCCTTTCTGCGAAATCGCAGTGGAAGAAGCCGTACGCCTGAAAGAGAAAGGTGTTGCGACTGAAATCGTCGTCGTCTCCATCGGCCCGTCCACCGCTCAAGAGCAACTGCGCACCGCGCTGGCTCTGGGTGCCGACCGCGCCATCCTCGTCGAATCCGCCGAAGACCTGACTTCCCTGGCTGTTGCCAAGCTGCTCAAGGCTGTTGTCGACAAGGAACAGCCTTCGTTGGTGATCCTTGGCAAACAAGCCATCGACAGCGACAACAACCAGACTGGCCAGATGCTCGCAGCACTGAGCGGATACGGTCAGGGCACTTTCGCTTCGAAAGTCGAAGTCACTGGCGACAAAGTTGCCGTGACTCGCGAAATCGACGGCGGCGCGCAGACCGTTTCGCTGAAACTGCCAGCCATCGTCACCACCGATCTGCGTTTGAACGAGCCGCGCTACGCGTCCCTGCCAAACATCATGAAAGCCAAGAAGAAGCCGCTTGAAGTGCTGACTCCTGACGCTTTGGGCGTTTCCACCGCCTCTACCAACAAAACCCTGAAAGTCGAAGCGCCGGCTGCACGCAGCGCAGGCATCAAGGTCAAGTCGGTGGCTGAACTGGTCGAGAAACTGAAAAACGAAGCGAAGGTAATCTGATCATGACTATCTTGGTAATCGCCGAACACGACAACAAAGTAGTGGCCCCAGCCACGCTGAACACCGTGGCGGCTGCCGCCAAAATCGGTGGTGACATCCACGTTCTGGTTGCCGGTCAGGGCGTTGGCGCTGTAGCTGAAGCTGCCGCGAAAATCGCTGGCGTGGCCAAAGTGCTGGTCGCCGATAACGCTGCCTACGCACACCAACTGCCAGAAAACGTTGCACCGCTGGTAGCGGAGTTGGGCAAGGGCTACAGCCACATCCTGGCTGCTGCCACCTCCAACGGTAAAAACATCCTGCCGCGCGTTGCCGCTCAGCTGGACGTTGACCAGATCTCCGAGATCATCTCGGTTGAAAGCGCTGACACCTTCAAGCGCCCAATCTATGCCGGCAACGCCATCGCGACCGTTCAGTCCAACGCTGCGGTAAAAGTCATCACCGTGCGTGCTACCGGTTTCGATCCGGTTGCCGCCGAAGGTGGTTCGGCTGCCGTTGAAGCGGTTGCGGCTGCTCACGACGCTGGCACTTCCAGCTTCGTTGGCGAAGAACTGGCCAAGTCCGATCGTCCGGAACTGACCGCTGCCAAGATCGTCGTTTCCGGCGGTCGCGGCATGCAGAACGGCGACAACTTCAAGCACCTGTACGCCCTGGCCGACAAGCTCGGCGCTGCTGTTGGCGCTTCCCGCGCCGCGGTCGACGCAGGTTTCGTACCGAACGACATGCAGGTCGGTCAGACCGGCAAGATCGTTGCGCCACAGCTGTACATCGCCGTCGGTATCTCCGGCGCGATCCAGCACCTGGCCGGCATGAAAGACTCCAAAGTGATCGTTGCGATCAACAAGGACGAAGAAGCGCCGATCTTCCAGGTGGCCGATTACGGCCTGGTAGCGGACTTGTTCGAAGCCATCCCCGAGTTTGAGAAGCTGGTCTAATCCAGCGGCTTGACTTATAAAGAGCCCGGCCTTTTGGCCGGGTTTTTTATTGTCTGCGATTTGAGTGTGGGGAAATACGCCATGGATTTGCGTCGCTGGAGCGCCTTGTGGGTGCTGCTGAGCCTGTCGGCTTTGCCCTTGCTGTCAGTCGCTGCGGGCAAATGCGAGCGTCTGGTGGTGACCGGCAGTCCGGATGCACCACCGTATCTGTGGCAAGACCCGCAAGACCCGACGCACTTGATCGGTACCAGCGCCGACTTGTTGCAGCAGATGGCGGGGGAGTTGGGAATCAAGGTCGAGTTGCTGTACGCCGGCAATCGATCTCAAGCGTTGGATGAAGTGCGTAGCGGGCGTATCGACATGCTGGCCGACGCGCCTCTGATGGACAATCAACTCGAATCACTGGACTACATCCAGCCGCCATTGCTGGAAAACGACTACCTGGTCTGGACCCGCAAGGGCTCGGCATGGGTCTACAACGAAGCGCAGGATTTGCGTGGGCATGTTGGCGCAGTCTCGGCAAAGGCTCGTTTGACACAACCGTTCGAGGCCTACGCACAAGAGCAATTGACCTTGATGAGTCTGCCAAACCTGACACAGGCTTTTCAGAAGTTGCTGCTGGGTGACGCGGACTATGTGCTCGCCGGGCGTTATGCCGGGATAGCCATGGCGCAGACATTGGGCATGGCCAACGATGTGCAAGCGTATCCGCAACCGATCGACCGACCGGGGCTGTTCCTTGCCATTTCCCGCAACTCTGCCTGCAACGATCCATGGTTACGCGGACAGCTGTCGAAAAAGATGACAGAATTGCCCGCGTCCGGCCTGACGGAGGCCGTGCTGCAGCGCAATCTGGAGCGCTGGAAAGCACACTTGCAGCAACCCGTCAGCACACCAAAACAGTAGGGATTTTTAGTGACTCTTCGACCTCTTTTCGCTGCCATGGCCGTTATGGCCCTGGCGGGTTGTGCTGCCGATCCGGCGCCGAATGAACAATTGCGTTTGACCGAACGGGCCCTGGAACAGGCCGCCGCTGTCGGGGCAACGACTGAAGACGTGCCAGAGCTGAAACTCGCTGAAGGCAAGTTTGCTCAGGCTAAGGCCGACATGACCACTCAAGCCTTCAAGGATGCGCGGATGCAGGCCGAACAGGCAGAACTGGACGCGCGTCTGGCCGAGGCCAAGGTTCTGACAGTGAAGAGCCAGGAAAAGCTGAACGTGCTCAACACCCGCATCACTCGCCTGCGCAAGCAACTGGGAGATGCCCAATGAGCCTGAAAAACACCATTCTGGGCGGTTTGCTGCTGGTGGGTTGCGCAGGGCTTGCCGGCTGCGCAGGTCAACACAGCGCGGCGGCATTGCAACAAGCCAGCGCTGACTTTCAGAAGGTCAAGGAAGATTCGAACGTGCTGCGCATCGCGCCCAAGGACGTGATTCGGGCGGGTGAGTCGCTTGCCCGGGCTGATCGTCTGTCGACCTACTGGGGCAGCGGCCCGGATGTTAAGCATTACGCTTACCTGAGTCAGCGTTACAGCGAAATTGCCCGTCAACACACCGAGCAAGCGCTGAATGACGAACGTGGGGCCAAGCTTGAGCTGGAGCGTCAGCGCCTGCAGTTGGCGTTGCGCGAGAACAAACTGCTCAGCGTGCAACAACAGGGTAAATGGCTGGAAGAGCAAATCATCAACCTGGCTACGACCCAGACTGATCGCGGTCTGGTCATGACCCTGGGGGATGTGCTGTTCGACACCGGTGAAGCCGAGCTGAAAAACTCGGCAAATCGTACCGTATTGAAAATTGTCCAGTTTCTGCAGCTCAACCCCAAGCGCGTGGTGCGTATCGAAGGTTATGCCGACAGCACCGGCGGCAAGCAGGACAACCTGAAGCTGTCTCGCGATCGCGCCCAGTCGGTGGCGGACATGCTGATCGATCTGGGGATCGAAGATAAGCGCATTCAAGTCGAAGGCTACGGCGATGAATACCCGGTAGAGGCCAACGCTTCCGAGCGGGGGCGTGCGCAGAACCGCCGGGTCGAAATTGTGTTCTCCGACGAAAAAGGCCAGCTCGGCGCTGCCCGCTAAGGTCAGCGTTACTGGAAAACCCGGCCCCCTCAGCGGTGCCGGGTTTTTTTTGCCTGCGAATTGGATCGCGCCATATCCAAAAAAGCAGTACAGTTTTTGCTGTCACTGCACTGTATGGTCGACTATTGTGGCAACTGTCCCAGTACACTTCTAAACTGTTCCGGTAAAGTTTCACACAAGAATAAAATGCCCGTGAAATCGAGTGCTGCGTCATGACCAATCTCTTGCTCTATCAACGAATCGCTCAGCAATTGGCTGAGGATATCCGGCGTGGTGTCTATCAGCCCGGCGAGCGCGTGCCTTCTGTGCGCAAAATGAGCTCGCAGCTCAATGTCAGCCACGCGACGGTGCTTCAGGCATATGCCAACCTCGAAGATCAGGGGCTGATTCGCGCACGCCCGCAGTCGGGTTACTACGTCCACCAGACCCCGGCACTGACCGCGCCGACGCCGGATATCGCGCGTGTCGAACGTCCCGGCCTGGTCACGCGCAGCAGTATCATTCAGCAAGTGTTGGTCGAGTCGCGTCGCGAAGGGGTGTTCCCGCTAGGTGCTGCGGTGCCCAGTGTCGACTATCTGCCGGTACGGGCACTGCACCAGCAATTGGCCAAGGTCACGCGGTTTCACAGCCCGCGGGCGTTCAGTTACATGTTCAGTCCGGGTTTTGAACCGTTGCGTCGCCAGGTGGCGATCCGCATGCGTGATGCCGGTGTAGTGGTCGACCCATCGGAAGTGGTCATCACCCATGGTTGCGTCGATGCGCTGCAAATGTCGTTGCGCGTCCTGACGCGTCCTGGCGATCTGATCGCGGCTGAGTCGCCGACCTACTACGGCTTGTTGCAGCTTGCCGATTTGTTGGGTTTGAAAGTCATCGAGATCCCCAGTGACCCGGCGACGGGCATGAGTCTGGAAGCCTTGCAACTGGCCGCCAACCAGTGGTCGATCAAGGCGTTGGTGCTGACCACGCGCCTGAGCAACCCACTGGGTGGCACCATGCCGGAAGAGCGGCAAAAACAGCTGCTGCGTCTGGCTTCGGACTTCGATATCCAAGTGGTCGAAGACGATATTTACGGCGAACTGATGTTCGAGCAAGGCCGTACCAAATCGCTGAAAGCCTATGACCGGCTGGATCGGGTCATCTATTGCTCAAGTTTCTCCAAGACCCTGTCACCCGGTGTGCGCATCGGCTGGATGATTGCCGGCAAGTACCAGCAGGAAATCCAGCGGCTGCAGACCTTCAGCACCCATTCGGCGTGCAGCGTGACGCAGATGGGGATCGCAGCCTATCTGGAGAACGGCGGCTACGATCGTCATTTGCGCTACATTCGCCAGGAATACCGCAAGAACCTCAGCGCCTTCCAGTTGGCGGTACAGCAGTATTTCCCTGAGGGAACTCAGATAACCCGGCCCACGGGTGGCTTCATTCTATGGGTCAGCCTGCCGGGGCGGGTCAATACGCAGGAACTGCATGTCCGTGCGTTGCAGCAGGGCATCAGTATCGCGCCGGGGCTGATTTTCAGTAACACCGAACAATTCAATCACTGCATTCGCTTGAACTGCGGCACGCCGTGGAATCGTGAGGCCGAGCGGGCGCTGATGACACTCGGGATGCTGGCCACTCAGCTTTGTCAGGAGACGGCTGGCGGTTTTTGACGTGCACCAGGGGCTGGATTGCTATGCGAGCTTGTCAGGAGCCTTACAACAAGCGAGCATATGGCCCTCTGCCGTTAGCGCTGTAGTGTTCATGAAAGCGATTTTTCCTGCTGGTTTGATGTTGGCGTGCCTCTTGAGTGTCTTCATGCCGGGTAGCGCAATAGCTGCGGTCGCCCCGGATAAAGGGGGCATCAGCACTTCTGAGGTGAAGGCAAAGCCCGTTGTGCCGACAAAAAAACACATACCAGCCAAAAAGGCCGAAGCAGTAAAGAAGCCGAAGTCACAAAAGAAACGCCCACCCATTGCCTCAAAATCAAAATCCGCGAGCGAGGTGGTCAGAACCACGTACTTGCCTCCAGCCAAGCTGGATTTGAGCCTGCCGCCGGACATGGTTAAGCAGTTACAACCTGTTGGCACTGTTCCGCTAGTCAAACATGCCCCTTTGCTGCCGCCCATGTTTGGTGAAAAAATCAAGGCTGACAGCCCGTTCCAGCTTAACGGTCGCCTGCTCAGTAACGAAATGCAGTTGCAAATGCGCAAGGAAGAGCACCGAGAGGTCGACGGTGCGGCACTGGAATTCCAGTTCAAGCAGTAAAATCGCACATTGCTCTGTGACCCGCGCACCTGACGCTTGGTCGGAGACTGGTCAGTCACGCGTGTTTGAGCGAAAAACCTCTATCCGGCCAATTTCAAACGGCTGTTTTAGCGGGTACTCTAGTCCACGTTATCCAACACATTACCCGTCGCGAGGAGCGTGTCGTCATGAACTGCCGTGAAGGCTGTGGCGCCTGTTGCATTGCCCCTTCCATCAGCACACCCATCCCCGGCATGCCAAACGGCAAAGCGGCGGGAGAACGTTGTGTGCAACTGTCTGTCGATAATCTGTGCCGTATTTTCGGCAAGCCTGAACGGCCGGCGGTCTGTGGCGCGTTTCAGGCGGATGTCGAGGTGTGTGGCAACAGCCGGGAAGAAGCCATCAAGTTGATCGGTTGGTGGGAGAAAATGACCGCGGCGTAGTGTGTTCAACGAACGGAACTTCAACAATAAGGAATAAGACTATGGGTTCGCTGCATCGTATCGCTGTGTTGTGTGGTTTGACCGTTCTGTTGGCCACGACAGCCCAGGCCGAAGACTGGAAAACTGCCAAGGATGAGGACGGAATCAAGGTTTCCCTGAGTGAAGTCGCCGGGTCTCAGTACAAGGCCTACCGCGGTGTGACCGTAATGAAGACCTCCGTGGCCAAGTTGCGCGCGCTTCAGGAAGACGTGTCTGGCGCGTGTGCCTGGATTCATGAGTGCAAGGTGCAGAAGTTGCTCAAGCACGAAGGCGATCAAAGCTGGACCTACACGCAGTTCAGCACCCCATGGCCGGTGACTGCTCGTGACTCGGTATTGCACGTGACTACTGTCGAAGGCGCCGATGGCAGCCTGACGCGTAAGCTTGAAGGCGTACCGACCTACCTGCCTGAAGAAAAAGGCTTTGTTCGTGTCACCCAGGTCCAGGGTTTCTGGAAACTTGTTCCAAAAGGCGCGGACCAGGTCGAAGTGACCTATCAGGTTCACACCGAACCAGGTGGTAGCGTGCCGTCCTGGCTGGCCAACAAGTTTGTGGTCGACGCCCCCTTCAATACCTTGAAAGCCCTGAAAGCACGCGCCGAGAAGTAATGCCGTGCTTTTCGCAAAGAGGCTGCCAACCGGCGGCCTTTTTCATATCAAACCGATGGATTCAGGAGGAACGATTTTCCGGTATTCGGGGTCGAGATGTTGTAAGCCCATCTGTGGGTTTTACCAAGGAGGCACCGATGCAAAAGTGGGAAGTCACCTTCGTAGATGATCACGGCGTGCAGACCGTGGAGCAATTCGATTGCGAACAAAAACCCACGATGGAGCGGGCCGCGCAATTGATTCGCTCAAAACTCCTCCCTGTTCCGGCCGAGCTCGATCTCAATGATCTGGAGGGGCGAACCGAGGACCCGACGGTCAAAAGCCTGAAAGATCAGAACAGCATTGAAATTCTCAGTATCACTCCAATTGCATAACCACTTGATGCGACTCGCAAACAGGCCTTGGCAGCAACTCTGACTTGGGGCTACTCTGCAAACGAGATCAGCGAATGGATCGCTAAGGTCTGGTCTTGTCAGCTACATGCTTGTTTCCCGGCGGCAATTTGATTGCCGTATCGCCCTCACCATTCGGTTGCGGGCGCAGGGAGTACGGAAAGTCTATCCATCAGTTTGAGGAGGACGTTTCATGAGCACAGCCTATCAAGAAGACATCAGCAGCAGTGTGCTGCGCCGCATGAAAGAAGGCGGTTTTGATTTTTCACGGTTCCATCCCATCGAGTTCTACGCCATTTTTCCGGATGAGGAGCGGGCACGCAGGGCGGCAGGGCATTTTCGCGGTGAGTCCTTGAATGCGCAGGTCAGCGTGCGTGATGACGGTGCCTGGCATTTGGAGTTGAGCAAGGTGATGTACGCCACTTATGGCGGCATCGGTGACTTTGAACAGGACTTTGAGGCGGTGGTCGAGCCTTTGGGGGGGATTATCGAAGGATGGGGCGTCAAGCAGGAGGTACGAGGGCTACTCGCATAACACTATGAACAGCGACAACACTCAGCAACGGCTGACCTCAGGGTTGGCCGTTTTCGTTTTCGGACATTGAGAAGTCAAAGGATCGCAACCGCACACAGGCCGTGAAATCAACTCTGGCTAGGCGGGTATTGACCATGAGCATTGCTTCGCAATGAAGCGGGGGACGAACGGGTTGGGGCATTTACTGCACAGGATTGGTGCGGCGTGTCTTCGGTGATTAGCCAACCGATTGATAGTAAAGCGTTTATGCCACTGGCACGGGCCTTGCGAAGTCCAGGTGTCCGGGTGACAAGGAGTACGGCATGATCCGCACCTATTTTGATGAAATGTACGACGCTGGCGGCCTGGTCCGCCCGCACTATCGGGAGTTCGCCCGTTGGTTAGCTGAAACGCCTGACGAGCTTTTGGCACAACGGCGACGCGAGGCCGATCTGTTATTTCATCGTGCCGGGATAACCTTCACGCTCTATGGTGATGAGCAGGGGACAGAGCGCCTGATTCCCTTCGACACCATTCCCCGCAGCATCCCCGCCAGCGAATGGCGGATCGTTGAGCGCGGCTGTATTCAGCGGGTCAAGGCATTGAACATGTTCCTCGCCGACCTGTATCACGAGCAGCGCATCATCAAGGCCGGCATCATCCCGGCCGAACAAGTGCTGGCCAACGAGCAATACCAGCTCGCCATGCAAGGGCTGGATCTGCACCGCGATATCTATTCGCACATCTCTGGCGTCGATCTGGTGCGCGATGGCGACGGCACGTACTACGTGCTCGAAGACAATTTGCGCACGCCCAGTGGCGTCAGCTACATGCTCGAAGACCGCAAGATGATGATGCGGCTCTTCCCCGAGTTGTTCGCCGCCCAGCGCATCGCGCCCATCGATCATTACCCGAACCTGTTGCTCGACACGCTGAAAAGCTCCAGCCCGCTGGACAATCCGAGTGTCGTGGTACTGACTCCCGGGCGCTTCAACAGTGCGTTCTTCGAGCACGCGTTTCTGGCGCGGGAGATGGGCGTGGAGCTGGTGGAAGGCGCGGACCTGTTTGTGCGCGACGACAAGGTGTTCATGCGCACCACGGACGGGCCGAAAGCCGTCGACGTGATCTACCGTCGCCTCGACGATGCTTTCCTCGATCCGTTGGCGTTCAATCCGGATTCGATGCTCGGCGTTCCAGGACTGCTGTCGTCCTATCGCTCCGGCAATGTGGTGCTGGCAAATGCCATCGGCACCGGTGTCGCGGACGACAAGTCGGTTTATCCGTTCGTGACCGAGATGATTCGTTTCTACCTGGACGAAGAACCAATCCTGAAGAACGTGCCGACCTGGCAGTGTCGCAACCCGTCAGAGCTTTCTCACGTGTTGGCGAACCTGCCTGAGCTGGTGGTCAAGGAAACCCAGGGTTCCGGTGGTTACGGAATGCTGGTCGGGCCCGCGGCCACCGCCGCCGAAATCGAAGCGTTCCGCGCACGCATCAAGGCCAAGCCCCACGCGTATATCGCCCAACCGACGTTGTCCCTGTCGACCTGCCCGACGTTTGTCGAAAACGGCATCGCGCCGCGGCACATCGACTTGCGTCCGTTTGTCCTGTCTGGCCGCGAAACCCGGGTCGTACCCGGTGGCCTTACCCGTGTAGCCCTGCGCGAAGGATCCCTGGTGGTCAATTCGTCCCAGGGTGGCGGAACCAAGGACACCTGGGTGGTCGAGGATTGAAGGAAGCCTGCCATGTTAAGTAGAACCGCCTCGGATTTGTACTGGATGTCGCGTTACCTGGAACGGGCGGAAAACCTCGCACGGATGCTCGACATCAGTTATTCGCTGTCATTGATGCCGCAGGATGGGCGCGGCGATGGTCTGCACGAATTGGCGATGCCCTTGCTGATCACCGGCACGCTGGACGATTACCTTGAGCGCCACGGTCAATTGCATGCCGAGCGTTTGCTGCACTTCTTCGCCCTGGATGCAGCGAACCCGGCCAGCATCTACAGTTGCCTCGGCGCCGCGCGGGCCAGTGCTCACGCAGTGCGTGGGCGGATTACCGCCGACATGTGGGAAAACATCAACGCAACCTGGCTGGAGATTCGCGGTATCGCCGAACAGGGCCTCAGTCGCTATGGCATGAGCCGTTTCTGCGAGTGGATCAAAGAACGTTCCCACCTGTTCCGGGGCGCGTGCTACGGCACCATCATGCGCAACGATGCCTTTCGCTTCATTCGCCTGGGGACCTTCATCGAAAGGGCCGACAACACGCTGCGCCTGCTCGATGCCCGCTACGAAATGGCCGGTGATCAGGCCGAGGCGGTCAGCGATGGTACGGCCCACGCGTATTACCAGTGGAGTGCGTTGCTGCGGGCCTTGTCGTCGTTCGAGGCGTACACCGAGATCTACCGCGACGCGCCTGGCGCGAGGCACGTCGCCGAGCTGTTGCTGCTACGTGCCGACGTACCGCGTTCGCTGCGTGCCTGCACTGAGGAAATCGACCAGATCCTCGCCAGCCTGCCGGGGACCAATGGCCGTCCTGCGCAACGTCTGGCAGCAGAAGTGGATGCGCGGCTGCGTTACACCGGTATCAACGAAATCCTCGACGAAGGCCTGCACGCCTGGCTGACCGAGTTCATCCCGCTGGTGCGCCAGTTGGGCAACGCCATACACAGTTCCTATCTGGAGGCTGCATGAGACTTTCCATTAGCCACGAGACCACCTATCACTATGAAGATCAGGTGCGGGCAAGTATCCAGTATTTGCGATTGACGCCTCACGACAGCGAGCGTCAGCACGTACTGAGCTGGCGGCTCGACCTGCCACGGCCAGTGCGTGCGCAACTCGATCCGTTTGGCAACATCCTGCATGTGCTGACGATGGACGAGCCGCATGAGGCGATCATCATCGGCGCACGAGGGCTGGTGGACATTGATGAGTTGCGTGAGGCTGAGCATGAGAGCCAGTCAGCGCTGCCGTTCTTGCGTTTCACTCGACTGACCGAGGCGGATGAAGCGTTACGCGCATTCGCCGAGAAGCAATGTCACCAACGGCGCGATCGCACAGCGTTGATCGACTTGATGCATGGCCTCAACCAGCACATGACCTACACGCCGGGCTCCACCGAAGTCGACACCAGCGCCGCTCAAGCGTTCGCCGGGCGCGCCGGGGTCTGCCAGGATCACGCCCATGCGTTTCTTGCCTGCACGCGCAGCCTGGGGATTCCAGCGCGGTATGTGTCGGGTTATCTGTTCAGCGAAAATAGCGAACACCTGGCCAGTCACGCCTGGGCTGAAGCCTGGCTCGATGACGCGTGGTACAGCTTCGATGTCACCAATGAACTGGCCAAGCCCGAGCGTCATCTGAAACTGGCGGTGGGCCTCGACTATCTCGATGCCTGCCCGGTACGCGGCATGCGTCGTGGCGGCGGGGAGCAGATGCACGCCAAGGTGTTCGTCGCGCCGACGCCGGTGATCTCAGTGCAACAGCAGTAGCCCGTCCCTGATCGTTCCCACGCTCCGCGTGGTAACGCCGCCACGGACGCTCCGCGTTCGGCTCTGGATGTGACGCAGAGCGTTACGGGATGCATTCCCACGCGGGAGCGTGGGAATGATCGATAAGGGTTGTTTTAGAGTTTGATCAACACCGATTTCAACTCGGTGTAATGCTCGATCGCCGCATACCCCATCTCCCGGCCCACGCCGGACATCTTGTAACCGCCAAATGGCAGTGCCGGGTCGAGGGCGCTGTGACAGTTAACCCAGACCGAACCGGACTTGATCCGGGGAATCATCCGGTGCACGGCCGCCAGGTCGTTGGACCAGATACTCGCCCCCAAGCCATACGGACTGTCATTGGCCATGCGCAATGCATCGGCTTCGTCATCGAACGGAATCGCCACCAGCACCGGGCCAAAGATCTCTTCCTGAACCAGCGAATGCTTTTGATCGACGTCGACAATCACCGTCGGTTTGACGAAGAACCCGGGGCCGAATTGCTCACCGCCACAGGCAATGGTCGCGCCGCTTTCACGGCCCATTTCAATGTAGTTGTACACCCGCTCTTGCTGGCGCGCCGAGATCAGCGGGCCCATGTCGATGCTCGGGTCCAGGCCATTGCCGAGCTTCATCGCGTTGGCGATGCCGGCAATGTCGGCCACCACATTGTCGAAATGTTTGCGCTGCACATAGAGCCGCGAACCTGCGCAGCAGACCTGGCCCTGGTTGAAGAAGATCGCGCTGGCCGCCCCGGCAGCGGCACTGCCGAGGTTGGCGTCGGCCATGACGATGGTCGGCGATTTACCGCCCAGCTCCAGGGTGACCCGGGTCATGGAGTCCATGGCGATCTTGCCGATCTGCTTGCCGACGGCGGTGGAGCCGGTGAAGGTCAGTTTGTCCACTAATGGGTTATGGGTCAGCGCGGAACCTGCGGTGATCCCGGTGCCGGTGACTACGTTGAATACTCCGCTCGGGTAGCCGGCTTCCAGCACCAGCTCGGCGAGTTTCAATGCGGTCAGCGGCGTTTCATCCGCCGGTTTCAGTACCACGGTGCAACCGGTCGCCAGGGCCGGGCCGAGTTTCCAGCAGGCCAGCAGCAGCGGGAAGTTCCAGGCAACGATGGCGCCGACCACACCCACCGCTTCACGGCGGATAAAACTGTGGAATTGATCATCGGGCATCAATGGCAGCGAGACTTCAACGCTGGAGCCTTCGATCTTGGTCGCCCAACCGGCCATGTAGCGCAGGAAGTCGATGGACAGCTGCACATCCATGACTTGCGCCATGGCCGCGCTTTTACCGTTGTTCAGGCATTCCAGCTGCGCGAGCAGTTCAGCGTCGCGTTCCATCAGGTCAGCGAGTTTCCACAACAGGTTTTGCCGCTCCCGAGGTCGGGTGCGGGTCCAGGCCGAATCATCGAACGCATGACGCGCGGCGAGCACGGCGCGATCAACGTCGTCTGGCGTAGCCTTCGGGACAACGCACAGCACTTCGCCGGTTGCCGGGTTGTGCAAGGGCATGGTCTGGCCGTCGGCGGCCTCGACCCACTCGGCGCCGATCAGCATGCGTGGGGCGCGCTGGATGAACGCCGAAACGGCAGGAAGCAGATAAGGGAGTGGCATGGTAAGACCTCGTCTTGTTCGTGTGACGAGGTCTTTCGCAACGGTTGTGCCAGTTTACCGAAGGGCTGTATTTGGCGGGGTCCAGGGCCAAATACAGCAGAGAGGAGCGCACGGCGTTGTTGCAAACTGAGACACGGGTGAGACAGCTATAACCCTTGACGGCTCAACATGCGATCAATCACCGCCCACAGCTGCGGATCGTCAAAGTCCTCGATCACCAGATGCGCGCCGGCTGCCAGCAGCGTCTCGCGGCGTTGGCTGGTCACCAGGCCCACGGTGAAAATCCCGGCGTTCACTGCCGCTGTCAAGCCGGGGATCGAGTCTTCGAACGCCAGGGTCACTTCGGCGCTGGCCTGCAAACGTTCGAGGCCGGTGAGGTAGGGCAGGGGATCGGGTTTGGCGCGGGGCAGTTCCTCGGCGACCATGATATGTTCGAAACGCTCACGCAGACCCAGTGCTTGCAGCATGTGATCGGCGTTGGCCCTTGGCGCGTTGGTCACCACGGCGATGCCGATGTTTTGTTCCTTGGCGAAATCCAGTAAGCGCACCAGCCCGGCAATCGGTGTCAGTTGCGGCGACAGTTCACGGAAACGCACTTCCTTGCGTTCGGCGAACGCTTCGCGCTCGGCCACCGAGCGGTCCGGGAACAGGTAGCGACACATGTTGGCGTTGGCCTGGCCACTGACATGGGCTTCGAACTCGGCTTTGCTGAAGACCCGACCATCCTCCTCCAGCAACAGCTGTTGCAGCGCCAGCAGATGGAGCGCATCGGTGTCGGTCAGGGTGCCGTCGAGGTCGAAGAGCAAGGCATTGAGCATGGCGCAGTTCCCGTAGCTGAAGCGGTTAAGCGGATAGCGGGCCATCGTATACGCAGGGCGTCATCTATGCTCGTCTCAGAGTGCAACAGTTGTCGCGATATTAGACGCCGCGGACCTTTTTCAGCAGTGATCAAAATCCATTGTTTATGGCTAATTGATTGATTTTAAAGGCTATTAATAAGCTGGCACGCTCCGTGTATTGCTCCTTCGCAGACGTTTCTCCTGCCTCCGTCAGCGACCGGCTCGCCGACGGCAGAGACCCTGAAAACGATCATTCAAAAAATAAGAAAGCACCGTGCGAGGTTCGACGTTGATGAAGAGAAAACTCCGATCAGGCATGAGCGCCAGTCTGCTGGCGCTCGCTGCGTGTGCCGCCCTGCATGCTCCGCAAAGCATGGCGGCGCGTGACGCCCAAAGCATTCTCAAGGAAACCTGTCAGGGCTGTCACACCCCTGAAGCCGGCAATGCCTTGAGCCGTATCAGCCACCAGCGCAAAACCCCCGAAGGCTGGCTGATGAGCATCGCCCGGATGCAGACCATGCATGGTTTGCAGATCAGTGATGAGGACCGTCGCACGCTGGTCAAATACCTCGCCGATACCCAGGGCCTGGCACCGAGCGAAACCGATGGCGTGCGTTATGCGCTGGAGCGTCGGCTCAACACTGTCGAGCATTTCGACGACCAGACCAGTCAGATGTGCGGTCGCTGCCACTCCGGCGCGCGAATCGCCCTGCAACGGCGGCCTGCCCAGGAGTGGGAACGTCTGGTGAACTTCCACCTCGGCCAATGGCCGTCCCTGGAGTACCAGGCGCTGGCCCGCGACCGTGACTGGTTCGACATTGCCCGTAAAGACATGGTGCCGCTGTTGGCCAAGCGCTATCCGCTGGACAACCCGGCCTGGAAAAACTGGCAGAAAACCGCACCGAAAGCCGACGCGCTGGTGGGCGACTGGAGTTTCAGCGGCCACTTGCCGGGCAAGGGTGAACTGGCCGGCGTGATGAGCGTCAGCGCCTCGGGCGCCGACCAGTTCAAGGTCACGGTCAAAGGCCAATACGCCGATGGCAGCCCGTTCAACGGCGACGGCAGCGCGATTCTCTACAGCGGGTATGAATGGCGCGGCAACGTGACCATCGACGGGGTGGTCATGCGCCAGGTGTTTGCCGCCAAGGGCACTGAGCTGCAAGGCCGGATGTTTGAAGCCGAACACGATGAACGCGGCCTCGACTTTATCGCCGTCAAACAGGGTTCCAGCCGTTTGCTGGCGGTGCAGCCGGGTTACCTCAAGGTCGGTAGCGAGACTGAAGTCACCCTGATCGGCAGCGGCCTGCAAGGCACGCCGAACTTCGGCAGAGGTGTGCAAGTGGCGCAAGTGCTGGAGCAAAGTCCGGAGCGCATCAAGGTCAGGCTCAAAGCCGCCGCCGACGCCAAGCCGGGCGCGCGCGAGGTCACGATTGGCAACTTGAAAGGCGCGACGCTGGCGGTCTACAGCCAGATTGCCGAGGTCAAGGTGGTGCCGGAGTTTTCGGTAGCGCGGATCGGTGAGGGTGGCGGCTCGACGCCGAAAGTCCAGGGCCGTTTTGACGCCGAAGCCTGGGGCAAAGGCGTCGATGGCAAGCCGTACCGCATTGGTGTGTTTCCGGCGCAATGGAAGGTCGAAGCCTTTGATGACCGCGCCAAGGAAGATCAGGACGTCAAGTTCGCCGGCACCATGCAGGCCGACAGCGGCGTGTTCACCCCTGGCGATGCCGGGCCGAACCCTGCGCGCAAGATGTCCACCAACAACGCCGGCAACCTCAAGGTGATCGCCGCCGTCGACGACGCAGGGAAATCCCTGACCGGCGAGGGCCACATGATCGTCACCGTGCAACGCTGGAACAATCCACCCATTCCCTGATTTGAAAACGTGAGCTGGCTGACGTAACGGTTTCGGACACTTTTCAGGAATGACCGCAGGCCTCGCCAAACGGGGTTTGCACAGGAGGTTGTAATGGGCGCCATTTTGAATCTGGTCGAGCGCAATCTGCACGAAGTGCATGTCGATGCCGACCGCATGCTGTTCCATATCCCCAGCAGTTCGCTGTTCGCCAGCGATGAGCTGACCGGGACCATCATCGATACCTTGCGCGGTCCTGGCTGTTCCTCTGAGGACTTGATCGAGCGCTTGGCGGCACGCTTCAACGGTGAAGAAATCAGCGAAACCCTGCGCGAGTTGATCTCCCTGGAACTGGTCAGCGACGGCTCGCCGCTGACCCCGGACATCGGCACCAAACGGGTCGAACGCACGGCGATCAACACCGTGGTGCTCAACGTCAATACTGGCTGCAACCTGAGCTGCACCTATTGCTACAAGGAAGACCTCGACAAGCCGTCGGCCGGCAAGAAGATGGACGTCGACACCGCCGTCGCGTCAGTGGAAATGCTGCTGCGCGAATCCCCTGACGAAGAGCGTTTCACCGTGGTGTTCTTCGGTGGCGAGCCGTTGAGCAATCGCAAACTGATCGAGTACATGGTCGACTATTGCGAGAAGCGTTTTGCCGAGGCCGGCAAGTTCGTCGAGTTCGTCATGACCACCAACGCCACGCTGCTCACCGAGGAAACGGTCGATTACCTGAATGCCCATCGCTTTGGTTTGTCGGTGAGCATCGACGGACCGAAAACCGTGCACGACCGCAACCGCATCACCGTGGGCGGGCAGGGCACCTATGACGTGGTCCGGCGCAAGGCCGAGATGTTGCTGTCGCGCTATAACAGCCGCCCGGTTGGCGCGCGCGTGACCCTGACCACTGGCGTCACCGACGTCGAGACCATCTGGGATCACTTGTTTAACGAGCTGGGTTTTGCCGAAGTCGGTTTTGCCCCGGTGACCTCGGGTGACATCAGCAGCTTCAACCTGTCGAGCGACGAACTGATCGAAGTCTTCGCCAACATGAAAAAACTCGGCCGGCGTTATCTGCAAGCGGCGCTGGAGCATCGCAACATCGGTTTTTCCAACCTGCACCAGTTGATCACCGACATCCACGAGGGCCACAAGAAAGCCCTGCCGTGTGGCGCCGGGCTGAAGATGCTGGCGGTGGATCACAAGGGCGAACTCAACCTCTGCCACCGTTTCACCGGTTCGTCATTGCCGACCTTCGGCAACGTCCACAGCGGCGTGAAACAGGTTGAGTTGAACGATTTCCTGTCCCAGCGCCTGGACCGGACCAACACCGGCTGCGAAGACTGCCAGATCCGCAACCTGTGTTCCGGTGGCTGCTACCACGAGAGCTACGCCCGTTATGGCGACCCGACTCATCCGACCTATCACTACTGCGAACTGATGCGTGACTGGGTCGACTTCGGCATTGAGGTCTACACCCGGATCATGGCTCACAACCCTGCGTTTATCAGCAGTTACATCACTCCGCGCAAGGCTCACTGATATGAAACATCTCAAGGCAATCAATAACAAAGCGCAGAAGCTCGATCAGGCCGCGGCCGAAAACCGTATCGAAGAAGTGGTGGCCATGAGTTCCGTCGCCGGCTGCGCCTCGACCACCGATCCGGGTTGGGAAATCGACGCCTTTGGCGGTGTGTCGTCGCTGTGCCAACCGATGGAAGCTGACCTTTATGGCTGTTCCGACCCTTGCTGGTGGCCGGCCCAAGTGCCGGACATGATGAGCACCTACCCAGACTGGAACAAGGACGCCCAAGCTTCCAACGAGAGCTGGCGCAACCTGGGCACCGTGTTCCCTAAAGACAAGTAATCGGACCGAAGAAGGATTCCAGCATGCTTCGCATCAATGCCTGCGGCCTGGCCGCTTCCGCCCTCCTGAGTGTCTGCTCACTCAGTGTTCTGGCCGATGAAAACACTGTGCTTCAAAATGGTCACGAGTACATGCTGACCACCAATTACCCGAACAACCTGAACGTCATCGACCTTAAAACCGATAGCTTGTACAAGACCTGCAAACTGCCGGACGCCTTTGGCCCCGGCACTATTCAGCTGTCGCCGGACCGCAAGACCGCCTACGTGCTGAACAACCACTACGCGGACATTTACGGCGTCGAACTCGACAGCTGCAAGCAGGTGTTCCATGCCAGCATCACCCAGCAACCGGGGGAGAAGGCGCGGTCGATGTTCGCGTTCACCCTCAGCCACGACGGCAAGGAGCTGTACACCGTCGCCAACCCGACCTTGATGCTCAATGATCACTATGAAGTGCAACCGCCGCGGCTGGATGTCTACGCCACCGATGCCGGCATGAGCGCCAAACCGCTGCGCAGTTTCCCGGCACCGCGTCAGTTGACCATCATGCAAAGCGGTGATGACGGCACGCTGTATGTGGCGGGTGCGGACATCTACAAGGTCAACGTGAAGACCGGCAAGTTCGACGTGCTGATCCCCAGTCGCCACTGGAAACGTCCGAACTACAGCGCACCGGACGTGCTCTACGTGTGGAACCAGCAGACGTATCGGCATGATTTTTCGCTGCTCTACACCACGGCGAAATTCAAGGACAAGAAACAGGACCCGGCCACTGCCGAAAACCTCTATGGCCTGTTCAGCATCGACCTGAAAACCGGCAAGACCGAAACCACCGATTTCGGCCCGCTGACCGAGATCTACTTCAGCGGCATGCGCTCGCCGAAAGACCCGAACCTGATGTTCGGCGTGCTCAATCGTCTGGCCAAGTACGACATCAAACAGAAGAAGCTGCTGCAGTCGGCAAACCTGGATCACTCCTACTACTGCATTTCCTTCAACAAGGACGGCAGCAAGATCTACCTGGCCGGGACTTTCAACGACGTGGCGATCTTTGATGCCGACAGCCTGCAACAGATCGGCAGCATCAAAATGCCGGGTGGTGACATGGCGATCACCACGGCGCAGGTGTTCGTTCGGTAATCGCGGTGCCTGCACGGACGCTATCGCGAGCAAGCCCGCTTCCGCTCTGGATCGGGCTTGCTCGCGAAGAGGCACTTACAGACGCTCGAACATCAAACCCCGGGAACCGGGCAACTCAGGTCACCTTCCTGGCACTCGAGGTAAGTCTTGAAGGCCTCGACACGTTTTAGCGTCAGCCCGGCCAGGCAGTTGCTGTAGATCATCGGGTAAACGCTGCCGCCAGCCACCCCGGACGCCGAGAACTCGCACTCGGCATCGCGGAACGCCACCCAGGCACGCTGTGCACCGACCAGCAGTTTTTTGCTCTCGAGGTTGTCCTTCAAGCGGTCATTGATCTGCTTGTAGAGGGCGTTGAGCTGGGTGTCGGCCTTCTTGTAATCCTTGGCGGCACACTCGCTCATCGTGCGTTGGTCGGCGGCATTAGCGCAGTCGTCGGCGTGAGCGAAGGGCGCCAGCAACAGCGGCGCAAGTGCCAGTAAAAAACGTGGAGGCATGGAAAGCTCGCGTGGGTCTTCGAGGAGTTGAATAGGCTGATTGAAGTGCAGTCGCCACACTTGTGCAACCCGTGGCGGTGGTTATTCGGCAGACTCGGTCATTCCTTCATAAGCCAGCCATGGCACATCGTGAGAGGTCCAGATGTGTGCCTGCGGCGTCATCTGCGGATCATCATCAAGGGTCGCCACCCGCACAATTACATGCGGCTGAGCCAAACGCTCGGCCACCAGGTGCGAGCCGCACTGCGAACAGAAGTGCCGCAGCTTGCCGGGCGAGGACTCGAAGGATGACAACTTATCCAAACCTTTGACCCAACGAAAATGCTCGCGCATGACCCCGGCCGTCGAAGCGAATGCCGCCGCATGCGCCTTGCGACAGGTATGGCAATGGCAGTGGCTGATCGGCATGTCGAGGCTGTCGAGTTCATAGGTGATGGCCTTGCACAGGCAACTGCCGTGGAGTGTTTTCATGCTGATTCATCCTTTGAAAAGTGGTGCTTTGCGTAGGGTATTTCTTTTAGGGCGATCGGATAAGTCCGAGACGCGCCGACTAAAAAGTTCCAGTGACAGGAACACATGCCGGGTTTGGTCTACGCTGCGAAACTGGAAATCATCATCCAGCACTGCGACAAGGAGGTCTGCATGCGCCCTATGGCATGTGCGCCAATTATTCTGGCGTTCACTTCTACCTTTGCGTTATCGGCGATAGCCGCACAACCCGCCCTCGATCCTATCGAGACCCTGAATCGAATCAACCGCAACTACAACACGCTGAATAACGACTGCAAGGAAATCGATTCCGGGGCCGCGCGCGGTCATTATTATTGCAGCGGCGTGACGCTGCGCATGGTCAATGACGGGCCCTTCAATCCCTGGGATTACAGCCCTTATGCGATCAAGATCGGTGCGACCTCTTACTCCTGGATTCGCAAGGACCTGAGCACCAGCATTCTGATTCATCCCGCCGGTTTCATCATGCGCACCCCAACGGATGCGGCGGCGTTGAACCGGCCGGTCAAGGAGCAGGGTTGGACCTGCATCTATGCTTTCGATGGCGGCACCGGACCGGAACGCAAGTGGTATGGCTGCGGCTTCTTTGACAGTAAGGAGCCACCCAGAAACGCCCAGGGCACGCTGAACAACAAGAATGCCCAGTGGGCTTACGGCACCTGTGCCGAAGTCGGGGTCACCACCGCAGAAAAGTGGAGCCAGCAATACACCGGGCTGTTAAAGGGCCCCATCCAGTCCAGCCAGTGTTCCTGGAATGCCGAAAAACCCAGTGATTGGAATGCCATGATCCGGGTGCATGAGTCCCGTGCAACCACCACCATGAAGGACCCGTTTTCGATCAAGACCCAAGTCAACGAGTTCATGCTCAAAAACGCTTCCGCCACCAACGATGGCAGCGAGAACATGAAGTACATCGATGCCTTCATCTACAACGTCAACAGCACGCAAAACTTCGCCACCCGAGGCGACCAGGCGCCGCCCAAGCCGGAAGACGGTCTGAAGAGTGCGCGCAACTTCCAGAAAAAATTGAATGACCAGGGCTACCCAGTACCGATTCTGCGCCTGGACTTCACCAAGCCCCCAGAGCAGCGCTTCAGCTACGTGGCCGCCGATCAGGTGATCGCACTGAACGCCAACGCTCCCGTTGACCCGGTCGCCAGCACACCGCCCCGTCAGTACATCGCGTCGGCCAACTGGGTCAAACGCTATGACCCCGGCACCCGCAAGGATGAATGGACCTTGAGCGTCGTACCCACCGCCGAGGGGCGGGCGCTGCCGAGTAATCAATTGAGCGCGTTGTACGACGAACTGTTCGCCATGAAGGGCAGCGACCAGAACTGGCGTGAAGAAGAAAAGTCTGCCGGCAGCATGCGTCAGCAACTGAACTGCGTGCTGGTCAATTACCGCAGCAAGACGCCGTGGAACCTGGAGCCTTTCAGGCCCACTGTTTCAGACAGTGAAGCGAAAGCGGCCGGTTGCAACCCGGTCCCGCGCTGAACGAGAAGGACATGACGGCCTGCACTGGCCGTCCCGTTTCAACCACCAGGAGGGATCCCTATGAAAGGAATCAAAGCACCCATTGCCAGCGCTGTTGCCATCGCTGGCCTGTCATTTTTTTCCACGGCCCACGCCGATTTGGGCAGCGATACGGTTACCCGTCTCAACCAACTCTATAACGACACCCGGCAAGATTGCGGCGGGCCATCCAAACCGGCGTTTCTGTGTTCGGGTGTGCTGTTTCGGGCGACCTGGCCTTCGACCGATTACCAGTTCTACAGCATCAGCCCGAAAAGCCAGGCGAGTGGCGGGGTATCCGCCTCGTATCTGCGCAAGGATTCGAAGTTCCGCAAGCTGGCCTATGGGCTCAAGAGCGGCTTCATTTTCGACACCATCTTCGGTAACCCCAAGGACCATCAGGATTACGCCGTGTTGTGTTCGTTCCCGATCGATGCAGCCACCGATGATCGCGGGCAACAAGGTTGCACCGACTCGCGGCGAACCCCCGGCAACGTGGAAAAATTCTGTCACGAACAAGGCGTGGCCACTGCCGAGCAATGGGCTGCCAATTACCAGCAGAACAGGGGGGATCATTCACGCCAATGCTCATTCGACGTACGTGATGAACGCAACAGTGCCTCGGGCCCGGCCTTCTACCAAAGCATCCGCGCGATGAGCAAGATTGCTGCCGAATCGTTCGGCACCCAGAACGAACTGCGCTTGGCCAAGTGGGAAGAGAGTCCGCCGAAATCTCCATCGATCCTTGCACTGTTCTATACCGAAGACAGCGGCCTGGAGGGCGCCCGGCTTAATCAGATCCAATGGTACAAGGCGGTGCAGCAGCACTTGCCGGTCATCAACATGAAATTGCCGCAAACCCCTCAACAAGACGCAGCCTTTGTCTACGACAGTAAAAAGCAGGTGATCTACCCCACGACTGAAAAGAACGGCTGTGATCGCTACGTACAAAGCGCAAGCTGGGTTGAGCGTGACGACCCGGGCTTTGGCAAGAAGGTCATGACCCTCGAAGTGACGCCGACCGATTGCGGCAGAAAGGTACAGGACGGCCAGACCAACAACTTCTTCAACGAACTGGCTGCCGATCACTACCTGGACGCGAACTGGAAAGACAACCCGGACAACCGTGACAGCAACATCGGCAGCATGCGCCGCCAGTTGGTCTGCCATTTCAACATTGCCCGCAACAAGCCTGAGTGGAACCTGGAACCTTCCAGACCTTACACCTCCAATGAAGACTCCATCGCCAAGGGTTGCAACAACACCTGATACGCAGACAGGCAGTGAAGATCGACCCCAATGGCGATTGCGCAACCTGAAGGCTGCGCAATCGCCATTGGGGCCTGGTGTTGATCACAGGAGGTGACGCATGAACCCGGCGGCAAAACCTGGCGGTCGGATCAGTCGTGAGTGTGGTGGGTGTTTGATGCCTGTAACAATGCGTCGGCTGTCGTTTCAATCTCATCGTGCATGTGCAGCTTCGCAAGCCAACTCTTGGGGATTCCTTTTACACCGTAAAAAGCTCCGGCCAACTGCCCGACAATAGCGGCGGTAGTGTCAGCATCATCACCCAGGTTGGCGGCTTGCAGAATGGCGTCTTCGAAGCTGTCGGTGTGATGGAAACACCACAGCGCCGCCTCTAACGAGGCAACGCAGTAGCCTGTACCCACGATCTCGGATTTTGGTTTGGCGAGATAGTTGCCACTGGCAATCGCGGCGACTTTGGGTTCTGAAAAGTGTCCGTGGCCCAAGTGCCGTAAATCCGATTTCGACGCGCCCTGCAATGCTTCGCAAATCAATCCAGCGAACAACTGGCAGCATTCGATGGCTTCAGGCGCAGCGTGAGTGGTTCGAGAGCTATCGCTGGAAAACGTCCTGACATGGCCTATAGCAGGGAAGTAAAACAGCACCACTGGTGCCAATCGCATCAGCGAACCGTTACCTGCGCTGAACGGATCGGTCGATCCGGCGAATGGATTGCCGGTTTCCTGATAATGAGTCAGGGCTTCGCGCACGGTCATGCCGATATCAAAGCAGTCGCCAGTCGAGCTCAGGTAACCCCATTGCCACCAATTGAGATAGCGCCCCATCTGGTCGAAGGCGTCAAAACCATTTTTTGTGAGCAGGCTTTCGGCCAGGCACAGCGCCATCGACGTGTCATCGGTCCACTGGCCCGCTTTCAGATTGAACGGGCCGCCACCTACCATATCGGTGAGCGCCGGGAACGACCCGCGCGGTTTGAACTCTACGCTTGTACCGACTGCGTCGCCGCAAGCCAGCCCCAGCAGGCAGCCGCGATAACGCTCCGAAAGGGTAAGCAACATGAAGCATCCTTGTTCTGGGCCAGTTCACTGGCGACGTTAGCATTTCCAGGCGCCATGACAGAAAGGTAAAGCCTGTCTGAATGTTTTATGCAACCAGAAAGTTGCGCATTCAGCTATCCGGGCCTAGTGTTCATCAAAGGAGGTGACCTATGCACTCATCAGATCGCATCGAAAGAAAGATCCTGCTCAAGGCTCCACGCTCCACCGTCTGGCGCGCCCTGGCCAATGCCGAGTCCTTCGGCAAGTGGTTTGGTGTCGCGCTCGAGGGCAAACGCTTTGTTGCCGGTGAGCGAACCCGGGGGCAAATCACTTATCCGGGCTATGAACATCTGGTCTGGGACGTGCAGGTGGTGCGGGTCGAGCCCGAGCGGGTATTTGCGTTTCGCTGGCATCCGTATCCGGTGGACCCGACCGTGGACTATTCGTCGGAGCCTACCACCCTGGTGCTGTTCGAGCTCGAAGACATGGAGGGCGGCACGTTGCTGAAGGTCGTCGAATCCGGTTTCGATAACATTCCGGAAGAACGCCGTTTGAAAGCCTTCCGCATGAACAGTCGTGGCTGGGATGAACAAATGACCAACATCGAGACGTACCTTGCCACCCCCTGACGCCTTAACGCTGGATACGCCGTCGGCCACTACTGCGCTGGGCCGCTCGGCGCTGACCTTCGCCGCACTCGGCGACGAAACCCGGCTGCGGTTGATCGATGTGTTGTGCGGCGGCGGGGCGATGTCGATTGCGCAACTGACCGCTGGCACCGACATCAGCCGTCAGGCCGTGACCAAACACCTGCGGGTGCTGGCTGACGCCGGCCTGGTGCGTGACACCAAGCGGGGGCGTGAGCGCCGATGGGTCTTCGAGCCGACGCAACTGGACGAGGCTCGCCGCTCGCTGGAAGTGATCAGCCAGCAGTGGGACCACGCGTTGGTGAGTCTGAAATCCTTTGTCGAACAATGAATTGCGAGCCGAAACTCGCACCTCAAGTGCTTGAGACCTGAGGTCTCTAAGGGTTTTCGGAAGTGCTGTAATGGCGAATGTCTTACACGAAGTAGCAGCTATGTCTCCTGTTTCAGATTGGATCCGAAGCGTAATCTACACCCATCAACTGAAGCGCAGGACGCGCTCAGGGTCATGGATGATCGACCATTTGCAAGGATCGCAGCGACAGGATGTCGTCATGGTCTTGAAAACCCGCTTCGGCGGGTTTTTTTTTTGCCTGCAGGAAATGGCCCATTGGGGCTGAACCTGACGTATAGCCAATGGCTTACGCACGGCCGATGGTATGTCGTCTTTTGCGCCTGTGGATTCAGGCCTAATCTGACTCCATCAACTGCAGCGCAGGACGCGCTCAGGGTCATGGATGACCGACCATTTGCAAGGAATGCAGCGACAGGATGTTGTCATGGTCTTGGAAAACCCGCTTCGGCGGGTTTTTTAATGGGCGTTGTAAAAGTCTGTTTCAGACCTGACCAAGCGCTTAACCGAGACGTGCAGCCACACGCTCGGTGATCAGCGTGCGCTGATTGAGCGAGGCGGCAGCTCGCCGACGAGCTTCCTCCAGCACGGCTTTTGGTGCGCTTTGCGGGTCGCCCGAGTTGAAGGGTGGTGCGGGCGCGTATTCGAGTTGCAGTTGCACCAGCTGCGCCACGTCATCGCCATACAATTCAGCGGCCAGGGTCAGGGCAAAATCGATCCCCGCCGTGATCCCGCCACCGGTCAGCAGATTGCCGTCGCGTACCACCCGCTCCCGAACCGGAATGGCGCCTAACAGGCTCAGCAATTCATGATAGGCCCAGTGGGTCGTCGCACGTTTTCCCTTGAGCAAACCCGCCGCGCCGAGCACCAATGCACCGGTGCACACCGAAGTCACGTAGCGTGCCTGGGCGGCGTGTTTGCGAATGAATGCCAGGGTTTGTGGATCTTCCATCAACGGCCCGACGCCGCTGCCTCCGGGAATGCAAATCACATCCAGGTCGGGGCAGTCATCGAACGTGGTGGTCGGCTTCAGGACCAGGCCGGTGCTTGCCGTCACGGGGACCAGGTCCTTCCAGATCAAATGCACCTTTACGTCCGGCAGCGAGGCCAACACATCGTAAGGTCCGGTCAGGTCCAGTTGCTGCACCTGTGGAAACAACAGAAAACCGATCTGCAACGTCATGACGCTATCTCCTTGGTCTGCGTGTTCACACCCTTATTGGGTGGACGGTTTGACTGTAGGCTCGTAGGATTTGGCGTATACGCCAATCAGCCCTCGAATTACGCCAATCATGCCGAACTCACCGAAAACCGTTCATGTGCTGGCCTTCGCCAATGTGCAATTGCTCGACGTCACCGGGCCATTGCAGGTGTTTGCCTCGGCCAATGACATGGCCGCGCAGCGAGGATTACCGCCGCCCTATGCGCCGACGGTGATTGCCGATGGCGGCGGGGCGGTGATGTCCTCGGCCGGCTTGGCGCTGTTGGCCGAACCGTTGCCGAGCGAACCTTCCGACACGCTGATCATCGCGGGTGGCTGGGGTGTTTACACGGCGGCCGAAGACGCGGTGCTGGTGGACTGGGTGCGTCAACAGGCTGCGGTTTCCCGGCGTGTGGCGTCGGTGTGTACCGGGGCGTTTTTACTGGCCGCCAGCGGCTGGCTCGACGGTCGTCGCGTGGTCACCCACTGGACCCGCTGCGATCAGCTGGCGCAAAAGCACCCGCAACTGCGGGTCGAGCCCAACCCGATCTTTATCAACGACGGCCCGGTCTGGACCTCGGCCGGGGTTACGGCCGGCATCGACCTGGCGTTGGCGCTGGTGGAAGCAGATCTGGGGCGCGGGATCGCCCTGGAAGTCGCCCGGCAACTGGTGGTGTTCCTCAAGCGTCCGGGTGGCCAGTCACAGTTCAGCGTAACGCTGGACCTGCAACAGCACGGCAATCGCTTTGATGAACTGCACGCCTGGATCGCCGAAAACCTCTCTCTGGACCTCGGCATCCCGGCGCTGGCGCTGCAAGCGGGCATGAGCGAACGCAGCTTTATCCGACACTACCGCGCCGACACCGGCCAGACCCCGGCGCGGGCCATCGAACTGATCCGCGTCGAAACCGCACGACGATTGCTGAGTGACACCGGAGTGCCGATCAAACGGATCGCCGTGCAATGCGGGTTTGGCAGCGAAGAAACCCTGCGCCGCAGTTTCCTGCGGGCCATGGGGGTGACACCGCAGGCGTACCGCGAGCGGTTTTCGCGCGAAGACTGCTGTGCCACAGAGACCTGCGAGATGTAAGGCTTGCGCTTACTTCACCAACGTCAACTCACCATCGCAATACCGCACTTCACGGCCTAACCACGCCAGATCGACCTGGGGCAGCACCGCCGAGGGTTTGCGCAATTCACGCAGCAAGGTCGAGCCGTGGGACAAGCGTCCGCCCATGCGTGCGATCACTGCCCGCGCGGTCTGGTAGTGCGCGTGTCGTCCGGGGTCCAGGGTGTCTTCAAGCAGAATGTCGTCACCCAGAATGCCCTGGACCTGCCCCGGATAGATCATGAACCCCGTGGCCTGCTCGGTGCCTTCACGACCGTCCTGCCAGAAGCTGCCGTCACGCGTGCGAATGTCCGGATGGGGTCCGAACCAGTGCGCCCGATCCGCCATCGGCATGGCATGGTGCAGGCGAAAGAACAGCCGCATCAGGTTGTCGCGATACCACTCGCGCACTTGCAGGTAGTAACCGCGCAAGCCTGGCGCACCCGCTGAATGAGCCAGGTGGATGGCCCGGGACCATCGCGGGAATGCCTGCAACGGTAGCTCGGTCGGTGCCGGGCGTGGCGTCGCCGGATCGGTTTCCCATGGCAGTCGATGTGGGCTGTGCTCAAGGTCGTCATACGCCGTCGGTGGGCGCCCCAGCAGATCGCCACCACTGCTGGCCAACGCTGTGGCGATACACAGGTTTCCCTGCACCACAAACACATAGAACCGGGTAAACCAGTCGGCGAGTTGCTGGCCGTCGGCGCTTTGCGCGATCAGGTCTGTCAGCTCCTGGTCGAAGCGCTGCAATCGTTTTTCCAGCGTCAGCAAATGCCCGCGAGCGATGCGTTGCATACGCAGCAATAACGGCAACGAACGCAATACACGCAGAGGCCGCCAAGGCAGCTCCGGCGTCGCGCCACCGACTTCACCGGCGTAGCTGCTGGCGGAGATCCCCCAGTCCGCCAGGCGCGCGAGAAACAGGTCGTTGTTGATATAGGAGGCGCCGCCGAACACCGCAGTGAACGGCTCGTTGTCCTGCAATACGCGTGGGTCCCAGCGCGCCATGATCGCCGGAATACTGGCCGCTGCACGTCGTTGGGCGTACTCCACCAGACGGCTCGGTTGTGGCGGCAGGATTTCGGCGATGTTGGCGGCGGTCAGGTGCCGACGCCAGCCGTAATCGCTGATCGGCCGGTATTGCAGCAACCACAGTTGCGTACCGTCCCAGGCCCATTCGACGTCGCCGGGCACATAGTGGAAGACCCGCAACACGTTCTGTAAAAAGCGCCACAGCAGGTTCGCGGTCAAGCCATGGGATGGCTTGAATGTGTCGCTGCTCCAGGAGGTACCGAGCCGCGAAACAATCGCCCGCTGCGGACTCACCTGGCCGTCGGCCAGTGACTCGAGGTGACCCTCGACCCATTCCAGCTCGACCGAGAGATGACGTACAAAGGCAATCCCGGACAGCAGGGGAGTGATGAAGCGTTGCACCACGACTTCTTCGACCCCGGACGAACTCAACTCGGCAATCCGCGCAGGCACGCTGTGCGTTGGTTCACGCAGGAACGTGGTGCTCAAACCGGCGTTCGCCGCATCGGCCTGATCCTCTCCATAGCTGGAAGAGCGCACCGCCCAAGTGGCATTCGGTTGGCCGGCGAGAAACGCCGGCAAGCGTGAATCGTTGCAGTCATTGAGGGACAGCGCAGGGGGAACGGCTTGCCCGGCCAGTGTCGCCAGTTGCAAGCGCCCGCCCTTGGTGTGCGCGACGAAGCCGCGCTCACCCGATTCCAGCCACTGCGCGAACTCGGCGGGTGAGTCGATCCATGGATAATGGCCCCATCCGGGTTTCAGGCTGATGGTCAAATCGGCACGGGCCAGAATCGCCGACCATGCAGCGGCTTGCTCGATGCCCAGTACTTTGTCCTGATCGCCCCAGACCAGCTCGACCGGATCGTTGATCCATTCCAGCAATGGCAGCGCAGTGTCCGCTCGCACCAGATCCCAGTGCGGTACAAAAGCCCGGCAACGCTCATAGCCGGCGCCCATGCGTCGGTACTGCGCGGGTGTCCAGGTCTGGCTGGAAAACTTGTGCGCAAACAGCGTGGGTTTGTTCGCCAGTAACCAGTGGATGGTCTTGCGAATGGGCAGTGGTGACATCAACGCCGGCAGACGTCGTTGCCACAAAAACGCCCCCACCGGCGCCAGCAAAACACTCCTGCAAAAGTGCCCCGGTTGCCGTTGCAGCGCATGCAATACCAGCAACGCATTCACGCCGACCGCCATGATTGCGCTGCCTTTGACGGTCGCTGCCAGCAACGCCTGAGCGTAGGCGGCGAGGTCCTCGCAGGGCGCTTGAGGGTTGTTCCCGAAACCTGGCAGTTCCAGCGGCACCACCTGATAGCGCTGAAAGTACGGCAGCACATCATCCCACCAATCAGCAGCGCTGCCGTTGCCGGCCAGCAGGTACAGAAGGGGCTTGCTCATCAACAATCCTCAGGCCAGGTCGCGCAGGGCAGCGTCGAGGGTCGGGTAATGGAACGTATAGCCGGCCTCGGTCAGGCGATTTGGCACCACCCGTTGACCGTCGAAGAACAACTGCGCCATTTCGCCAGCCAGGGCACGCACCGGGGCCGCCGGGATGTGGAGCCACACGGGGCGCTTCAGGACTTTACCGACGCTGTCGGCGAACACCGCCTGACTGACCGCATCCGGCGCGACCAGGTTGTAGGTGCCGCTCAGGCGGTTGTCGTCGAATGCACGGGCGATCACTTGAATAACATCGTCGCGGTGCACCCAGCTCATGATCTGCTGGCCATCGCCCATGCGCCCACCGAAACCCAAACGGAATGGAATCAGCAACGGCAACAACGCGCCGCCCGGGCCGAACACCACACCCAGACGCATGACCACCTGACGCACGCCGAGTTCGCTGGCCGGTTGCGCGGCGGCTTCCCAGCGTGAGCACAGCTCAGCCATGAAACCCTCGCCCTTGGTGGCACTTTCATCAAGGCTTTCACTGGCGTCACGCACGCCGTAAAAACCGATGGCCGAGGCCTGAACCCACAGCGCCGGTTTATGTCGGGCATTCTTCAACCAGGTCATCAACCCTTGCGTGGTGTTGACCCGACTGGCCAGCAATTGCGCCTGACGCTTGGCACTCCAGCGCGGACCGGCAACCGGTGCGCCCGCCAGATTGATCACCACATCGAAGGTTTCGTTGTAGCCCAGTTTGCTCAGCGAGCGCAGGCAGCGAGCACGGCCGTCAAACAGGTAAGCGGCTTTCAACGGATCGCGGGCCAGCACGCTGACGGTGTGGCCGGCGTCGAGCAGTTGATTGACCAGGGTTTCACCGATAAATCCGGTGCCACCGGTGACCAGTACACGCTTATAGGCAAGCCCCGCGAACGGGTTAGCCGGTTTGCCTTCGCGCTGCATGCGGAGCGCTGCCAATCCATCGCGAATACCAGAAGCGGTGACGCCGATCGCAAACAGCGTCAGCAACCAACCGCGCCAGCCGAAATCGATAGGGCTCAGGGCGGTAGGCAGCGTTGCCCATTGCGCCAGTTGCACACCGTATAACGCGAAGAACGCACCGCCATTGACCGCCAGTACCGTGTGCATGATGCGCTCGATGGCCGGCAACTTGCGGCTGCGATCCTCGACCACGAAGTCCCACAGTGTCAGGCCGATCTCCAGCGCGAACAGCAGCGCAATGACAATTGCCCACGTGCCCTGGAAGGCCAGGTGTGCCATGCCCAGAAACAGGATGCCGTAGAAACATGAACGCAACGCGTGGATCGACAGCTCCAGCCGTGCGCTGTGGCGATAGGGCAGGGCGACGGTCAGTTCGTGGTGATAAAGGGTATCCAGCGCACCCAGAACAGCTTGGGCAATCAACAGCGTGAGCGCCCAGTCCAGAAGGGAAAAATCAGCCATGGTCGGATTCACTCAATACATTGACAGGGGGAGGACGGCGGTCATGGCGATACAGCCAGAACAGGGGCGGCAGCAGGGTGAGCAGCGCAAAGCTGTCAATCCACAAGTGTGACCAGACGTTGGCCTGAATCGAAATCAGCATGTCCTGAGGGGCCCAGAGCACGATCCCGGCAATTAACCAGCCCCACGCCATAGGGCTTTCAAGGCGGTTGCCGATGTGCAACAGCGCCAGCATGTACAGCGAGTAACTTTGCAGGGTGGCGCCGAACAACGCCAGCCACCAGACCTGTTGTGCGCGGGCAGCAGCAGGCGCGGCGTCTGCCCAGAAGCCCTGTTCGATGATTTGCAGATAGCCATCGAGCAAACCCGAGTGGCCAGCCCAGGTCAGCATGACGCTGACAAGCAGATGCGCCATGGCGGCGGCATACAACCAACCCACCAGCGTGCGCCGGAGGGTAGAAGAGGTGGGTAACATTCCTTGTCCTGATCGCGTCCTTTGGGGCGGCAAGTGTAACGATGTTTTGCCCGGCTTAGTGCTGAAAAGCGAGACGTGGCAAAGGGGGGACTTTAGGGCAAGGTCGTGAATCAGGATGATTGGCCCACTTGTGGGCGGGCCATCAGGTCGGCGCCTAGGCTTCCATTTCCGACGGTTGGTTGAAGTATTTCGAGCGGTCGGGGGTGAAGGTCACGACCATTTTGGTGCTGGAGCAGGTCATCGACCGTTCCTGAGTCAGGTCGATGTCCAGGTCTTCACCGCGCAGGCCTTGCCATTGGGCGAGGTATTTGAGGGAGCCGAATTTATCGCGCTTCTTCAGGCTGCGGCTGACGCCACCTTTCCAGCCGAGCACCGGGAGTTCGCCGGCCAGGCAGCGTTTTGCAAGATCGGGGAATTTGGCGGCACGTTCGCGGCCGACTTCCCAACATTTGATCAGGCCTTTGTCGTCGGCTTCCCACAGTTGATCCCGGGTCAGGCCCGAGCGGGGAGGTGCTTTGATGCTGCAGTGGATGCGATGGCTCATTCTGGTTCCTTGAATGCGGGTTTTTGTAGAACAGCTCCGCTGTACCCGTTGAGGGGGCGATGGTATGAGGCGGATGGTTGGCATGCAACCGCATATTTCAGAGTGCGGCGAGGTGAGTTGTTTAGTGTTTGTAGGGGGCAGGGCTATTCATCATTAAACGCGTTTCGTCAGGTAGACCGCGTCTTCGTTCATCGCGGGCAAGCCTTGCTCCTACAGAAGCGGTGTTGACCGGGGAATTCTCCGACGAGGTTTTCAGGTTGTGGTTAGGAAGGGCACGGGACTAGTGTTTGCGGGTCGCTGCCAATTCAGCGGCCGGGTTTGGTCACCTGTTCAATGTCAGGCGCATGAGCGCCAACCTAAGCATGTCGGCGCTTTTTTTTGCACTTGCCGTTATGCTTCGCGGTGGGCTGTGCGCGGGGCACTTTCGAGTGCGCCGGGTGCCTGACTTCCCGGTTGACCAACCTGCGTACCGCCCACCACCCATCGTTTGGTCACGATGCTGGTGAGCTTCATGAATGTCAGGAGTTTTACCCATGGTCAAGATCACCCCCAATCCCCCCGAAAACCCCAGCGTTTCCCCATACGATTCCCTCGATTCCAGCAAGCTGCATGAAGCCGCCGAACGTGCGCTGGATTACCACTTACCACCGTTCACCCCGCCACCGAAACTCGATACCCGGCCGGGCAAAATGTTTGTGGTCATACCCGATGTCGATAACGAAACCTTGCTGGCCCACGCCAGCGAAACCCTGGCATCGGTGAATGTGTTGGCCAGCGATCTGGCCTTTGAACTGGAAGGTTCGCGGCGTCATGTGGCGTTGGCGATTCAGCAGATGATTGTACTGAGCGAGTTGCTGGTAAATCGGGCGCTGGATAA
>NZ_JBXAMS010000023.1:0-104045 GCF_058800905.1 Pseudomonas sp. GW822-FHT04C11
CAGGCCGACCTGGTAAAAGCACGGCCTGCCTGACGGCAGGCCGTTACCGGCCCGCACACAAAATATCTGACAGTCCCTTTACGATTGAATCCAGCGTCCAACACACCACACCAGCATCGGACGTTTCCTTCAACCCGCATCGGTTTCAGCCGCTTTACCGCCATTCACCTCCCCATATAGCCTTCCCCAGTCGCTGCAAAATCAGCGGCCGGATGTGGAAGTCCGTTCTATAGCTAAAGGCGCCCAAGCGCCCATAAACACATGTCGGCGTTTTTTTATGCCAACATTGTCGTGTTATGGCGGCTGTGCGCGGGGCACTCCCGAGTGCGCCGGGTTCCTTTAGCCCCGGTCTTCCACACCTGCGTACAGCTGCCACCCTCATGTGGAAGTGAGATTGGCGGTTCACTGAATTGCTAAAGGAGCTTCACTCATGAAAAAGATCACCCCCAATCCCCCCGAAACCGCAGCGGTTTCTGATCCCACCACCCACATCTTCACCATCGCCCCCAACATCGACACCGAAACCTTGCTAATCCACGCCTCCGAAACCCTGGCATCCCTGAACGCCATGACCACCGACCTGGCCTTCGAACTCGAAGGTTCGCGCCGCCATGTGGCCTTGGCCATGCAGCAACTGGTGGTACTCAGCGAGTTGTTGGTGAATCGCGCACTGGAGCACTTCGATACGCCGGACTTGGCGTCCGGGATTTCGTTCGCTGCTCGTCACTGAGTGCTCACGCTGGTTCATTCACTGGAGGTTCTGTCATGACTCGATACATGCCGATCACCGGCATCGACTGCACAATTGCGTCGCTGCTGATCGATACCGAAGCGCCGATCGATGTACTGCACGACACGGCGGCGTACCGCATTCGCAGCGTGACGCAATTGCTGGAAACGCTTTCCTTGGGCGAGGGGCTTGGCCGTGATGCGTTGCTGTTGCGGGACTTTGCGCGGGTGTTGGTGATTCCGCTGCGCGATGGGTGTGATTTGATGGATGTGGTTGGGCGGCGGTTGCGGAGGTAAAGCAATGGGGTAGCCGTGAGGTTGCCCCTTTTTGGTTGGGTTGTCCCGTCCTGTAGCAGCTGTCGAGCCTGCGAGGCTGCGTCAGGCCTGGGTTGTGTTCGGATGAGGCGGTGGTGAATCAGGAAACGCGTTCCTTCACGCCAACCGCGTACTCAGGATTTGCGAGGACTTTGTCCTCGAACGCAGCCTCGCGGGCTCGGCAGCTGCTACGGACGTAGTCGTTTTCCGTGTTTCAGCTTTGTGTAGATAGCTATCGGTGCAGTCAGTGGGGGCAGGTTGATTTTTTATAATAACCAACTTTATCTGCCCACTTGTTTTTGAAAGTAACCAGCAGTCAATCTACGCTCTCACTAGCCTCTTTCGTGGCCTGTTCTTTCTTCCGGTTTTTTAAATCTCTTCTGGCCGCCCATACAAGGCCAATGATTGTAACGGCAACAAGAATTATGATTTGTTCAGTAGGCATTTGCTTTCCTTCATAAGGCATCCGTTGGAATAGCGACGTCCCTGAATTCGCATAAGGTTTGTCCATGCTAATCAATGAAGGGAATGCATTTGTTAAGAATATGTACCTCAGATGTAAAAGAATGTGATCGAAGGGAGTGCGAATAATTAAAGTGTTACAGAAGTTGTAGAAAATATGCAGGAGCGGCCATTGCGGTCGCTCCTTATTTATTTCGAGGCTTTATATCGAACGCTGATTAACCCGCTTGCTCAGTTCCTCCGCGCTTTCCTTGCGCTCCGAATAGCGGTCGACGAGGTCGGGGCGGTCGCGTAGCAGGAGGGTGAATTTCAGCAGTTCTTCCATCACGTCGACCACGCGGTCGTAGAGCGCGGAGGGTTTCATGCGGTTCTGGTCGTCGAACTCCAAGAAGGCCTTCGGCACGGAGGACTGGTTGGGGATGGTGAACATGCGCATCCAGCGCCCCAGCACGCGCAGTTGGTTGACGGTGTTGAACGACTGCGAGCCGCCCGAGACCTGCATCACGGCCAGGGTTTTGCCTTGGGTCGGGCGTACGGCGCCCATCGCCAGCGGCACCCAGTCTATTTGCGCCTTGAACACGGCGGACATCGAGCCGTGGCGTTCCGGTGAGCACCACACCTGGCCTTCGGACCACTGCATCAGTGTCAGCAGCTCCTGGACTTTCGGGTGGTCGCTGGGCGCATCGTCCGGCAGCGGCAGGCCGGACGGGTTGAAGATCCGCGTTTCGGCGCCGAAGTGTTCCAGCAACCGGGCCGCTTCTTCCACCAGCAGGCGGCTGAACGAGCGCGGGCGGGTCGAACCATAGAGCAGCAATATGCGTGGCTTGGGGTTGTCGACCGCGGCGTGGTGCAGGGTGTCGGAAAGCAGCGTGTCGAGGTTTGGCAGTTGATCGTTCATGCGGCGCTCCAGGCTAAAGGGTGGCGATGCGCTCGAGTTCGCGCTGGAGTGCAGCGGCGTCGAGGCGTTCGAAGGGCAACTGGAGGAAAGCGCGGCAACGGGTTTCGATGGTCGCCAGTGTGGCGTTGAAGGCGGCGGTGATTTGTTCTTCGCTACCGCTGACGTCGGACGGGTCTTCAAGCCCCCAATGCGCCTTGAGTGCGGGGCCGAAATACACCGGGCAAGTTTCACCGGCGGCCTTGTCGCACACGGTGATGACGATGTCTGGCGGGCTGTCTGCAAAGGCGTCGTTGCCCTTGCTGCTCAGCCCGTCAGTGGCAATGCCGGCGTCCCGCAAGGTGGTCAGGCTGCGCGGCAGCACCTGGCCTTTGGGAAAGCTGCCGGCGCTCACCGCCTCGAAACCTGCCGGTGCGAGGTGGTTGAACATGGCTTCGGACAGGATGCTGCGGCAGCTGTTGGCCGTGCACATGAACAGGACTTTCATCGGTTACTCCGTAGGGCGCCGGGCCGGGGGGGGGATATATGGTTTGGCGAATATACGGATTGTCGGATATCAGGTAAAGCGCGGTGAGTGACATCAGGGAGTAGATTTCTTGACCGAAACGAAAATGGGCGACCGCATCGGGTCGCCCATTTTTTCGGGATCGGCAGGGAAGGGTGACGCACCGCAATGCTTCCCTGCGTGGCGCTCTGCTTTAGAGCTCCAGACCTTCCTGTATCACCGAGAGAAAGTTGTCCTCATCGAGCTTGACCGGGTCTGGTTGCGGTTGTCCGCTGCGTGGGATTGTCTGTATCTGCCAATAGGCTTCACCGTGTTCGGTCTCGGTCCGGCGCAAATACCGCTCTTGGCCTTTGGAGAGGATATCGACACGGCCCATGCTGCCAATGACGAAGCGCGCGATGGGGTCGAGGGTGATGCTGTGGTGGTTGCCCTCGATCAACAGTTTGTCGATGGCATAGTTGAAGGTCTCGCCGGAGGGGAGGTTTTCGATAACGTGTGTGGGGATGCGACGAATGTTCAAGCCAGCTTCGGTCAGTGGCTCCAGCCATGCTTCAAGCTGGTGGTACATCGCATAGACCTGCATCGGCCAATGCTCAATTGCCGTATCCGCGCAGGCTTCCGCGTCCGCACGGGTTTGTTGTTTCTGTTTCAGTTTTACAGCGAGCTCATCTGCCTTACTCATTCCGATTCCCTATCGTGGTGTGAATTTTAGCGATGCCACACCAAGGTACTTCACCTGGGCATGCGATGACCAGACCGAAAAAAGCTTAGAGAAAAAAGCGCAATTGGACTGTGTTTTTACGGCGGGAAGCTGTGGCTATTGTCCTGTTTTCCAGTCGGAAGCTTGGTTGAAGGGTACTGCTGTTGTCCTGTAAGCTCCGCGCTCGACTTTTCGAGAGCCGAACTAACACTCGATTGAAAGTTACTGCGTACTTTGCAGGTGTCTGTTCTATTTATACCTATCGATAGAGTAGCAATCGGAGTTGTTGATGTTAGTGAGTCACTGGATAGCGTAACTCGTATTCAGCTCAAGGAATGATATCTGGCCTACCGATCTCATCGGTTAACATACGTGTGAAACTTTAAATATGATCAAGCAAAGTGTGAAATCCATCGCGTCCCTCGGGTTGGTATTGGTGGCGAGCCTCGCCTGTGCCTCGGCTCCTGAGAAGGTTGACTTGGGGGAGTTGTATGACAGCTACCTTGAGCACAATCAGTCCTCCATGAACATGCCGCAGTTCAAGAAAGAGATTCTGATTTCCGGCAGCGTTCTCGGCGTTTCAAAGAACTTCTCCGGCGAAGCCGTGATGGAGGCCGGTCTTGCCGACTCTGATGAAGTACTGGCAAGACTGACGGGTTTTGACGCGGACGAGTCGAACAAGATGGACGCGATGGAGGTCGGTACCGAGTTTAAAGCGGTGTGCGTACTGGCGATGACGATGGGGTCGGAATACATGGCCCTGACTGACTGCGTGTTCAAGCCTTAAGTGCGTGTTCAATCCTCTTGGGCAGTGTTGGCGTTCACCGCCTTCGCAAGCCTGGCCGTAAACGCTCAGCCGCTGGATCAGCGGGATTTGATCGAGCGTTTGACGCACTGCACGGCCTCTTTGCAAGACGTTGTGGTCTTCAACGGTCTGGTTGAACGCAAAGAGCTGACGCTGACCGCAGCGTCGGAGTTCGAACCGTGGGGCGGTCTGGCCTGGACCATCGAACCTGCGCTGTCCTTTGGTAACGTGAGTTCGTCGGTGGCGGTGATGAACGACCATCGCAGTTTTTACCTACGGGTGCCGTCGACTCAACCCAGTGTGGATATCCGGACAACCGCTCAGCAGTTGCAACTGGTGAATACCGGCAGCGGCGGTGAGGCCAACGATTACCGTAAGGTCATGGACGACCGAACGCTCCAGGCGATGTCGACTGGCGAGCCGGATAACTACTGGGTTGGATGTTTCTACGATCAAGATGCGGTACAGCGGCAGTTCGATCTGGAACTCAATGCAACGCCAGAACGTATGAATGAAAAAAATGCCAGGCAACAGGCATTGGGCAATGAGAGTTAATATTGCCCCGGTGATTTCATACACCTGAACACTTAATGGCGTACACGCCATAAGGAAAAGGGGCCGGTCACTCATGTCTGTAAGTCAGGAGTGGCCGGTCCTTTATGTGCCGTATTTCCCATGCCGCCATGGCAGTTGCGTTACTCTTCGTTGCGTTAAGTATCCTACCGAATTCACCGCATTGTGCTTTTCTATAGGCGCGGCATGTACAACCTGTTGTGAGCAACAGGTGGTTGAAATGTCCGTGTGAGCAGAATCGTGCTGGCATTAAACGTCAGCTCGACAATGAGGCAACCAACCGATTCGCCTCCGGGGAGAGGGTTAATGAAAAAACTGTATGCACTGGTTGCGCTCTTTGCGCTGACGATTGGCGGCGTCGGCATGAGCGACGCTCGGTCCCATCGCGATAAGCAGCAGACCGAGTCGGTGGTGGGGGTGTTTGATTACTACCTGCTGACGCTGTCCTGGTCGCCGACGTTTTGCCTGACTCATCAGAACAACCCGCAATGCTCGGGCAAAGGCTATGGCTTTGTCCTTCACGGTCTCTGGCCGCAGTACGCCAAGGGCGGTTGGCCGGAGTCGTGTCCGCCGATGGTGCCGTTGTCGCCAGCGGAGCAAAAACAAGGGCTGACGCTGTTTGTGACGCCAAAATTGCTTCAGCATGAATGGTCCAAGCACGGCACCTGCAGCGGTCTTGGTGCCTCGGGTTATCTGGATATGGCGGACAAGGCGGTTGGCACGGTGAAAATCCCGGATAAGCTGAAGCCCTTGAGCACCGAGATCTACTTCCCGGCGCAGGAAATTGCGCAGATGTTCCGTCAGAGCAATCCCGGGATTCCAGAGAATGGCATCGCGATTGTCTGCAACGGACCCGAGTTGTCGGAAGTGCGCGTGTGCCTGGGTAAGGACTTGTCGTTCGGGTCTTGCGGCAAGGGCGTGAAAAGTCAGTGTCGAGCAGGTGATATTCGGGTTCCGCCAATGCGTTGATGGGGATCGTTGTCGATTTATTGGCATAAAAAATGGGCGACTTCGGTCGCCCATTTTTGTGTGTTCGTTGCCTTGTAAATGTGTTGCTTGTCGGTTCGTTATGCCGGCTCGCTCAGTGCCTGCACCGGCAACCCCAGCGCTGCCAGGTCTTTGCGCAGTTGCGCGGCATTGGTGAACTGCAGCGCATTGAAGCCTTCCTGACGTGCACCTGCGATGTTCGGCGCGTGATCATCGATAAACACCGCATGGTGACCTTCGAACCGGTAGCGAGATTTCAGTAGCTGGAAGATCGCCGGGTCGGGCTTGATGAGGCCTTCTTCGCCAGACACCAGAATGCCCTCGAATGTCTGCAGAAAGGGAAAACGCTGAAGGGCAATCGGGAAGGTTTCGGCAGACCAGTTGGTCAGGGCCAGCAGGCGGACGCCTTTGGCGTGCAGTTCATCGAGGATCTGCACGCTCTCTTCCAGTACGCCGCCGAGTGTCTCTTCCCAGCGCTCGTGGTACGCACGAATCAGCGCCTCTTGCGACGGATGCCGCGCGATGGCTTCCTCGACCCCTTCCTGCCACGACCGGCCTGCGTCCTGGCGCTCGTTCCACTCGGGAGGGCAGACCTCGGAAAGAAAAGTCTCCATGGCCTGTATGTCATCGCCGAAGATTTTTCGGTAGAGGTTCCTTGGGTTCCAGCGAATCAGCACGTTACCGAGGTCGAACACAACGGTGTCGATGGTTGCGGGGCGGTTCAGAGTGTTCATGCTTTTCCTCCATGGATTGGCTTCTGTAGACGGTTTTAGGGAGCCCTTGTTTTACCGCATCCCAAACCGAATGACACCCTCCGTAAACAAACTGATTATCCATCTGAACGGCCCATACAACAGCGCGCTGCCGCCTTCGATTCGGCCGGTATCGCGGTGGTTCTCCTCATCTTCCAGAATCGACTGGACCGTTTCATAGGCCGCCAGATCGTTCCGGCTTTCAAGGTAGGAGAGCTGGTTTTTCAAATGGCTCACCACGACCGATTCCACGGCCCAGGTGCAGGCCATGACGCCGCTTTTGCCGAGCAGTGCCGAGATAAAACCCATGAGCCAGCCCCCGGCACCGCAGAGCCAGTAGCTCTTGCACTTGATGCCGTTGCGGCGCTGTATCTCTTCCCAGAACCGGTTCATGTGACGTTTTTCGTCTTCCATGAAGCTTTCCAGAAGAGGCACGTAGTCTTTGCGTAGCAGGCGCGATACAAAGATCTGCGATCGGTAAATGTTGATAGCGCCGAATTCCCCGGCGTGGTTCACCTTGAGAATTTTTCTGGCGGTGTCCAGCGATGCCGTGCTGTCTTTATATTTCATCGAGCGTGGACACTCACAGGGCAGTTTTGGTGGGAAGCATTGGCGTTTCAAACGAGCATCAACAAATGCGTTGAACATTACAGGAGAAAACAAGAAGCGGGGTTATGACTCGCACCACAATTGCTCCTCATCACCCCTGTAGGCTAAGCTCCCCCGCCATTAAGGGATCTGGGCTTTTGCTCATGCCTTACCCTTCAAGGATGACGCTTTTGCCTACCCCCATTCACGACCCTCATTACACCCCCGGCGGCCCTCTTAAACGCTTGCCGCTGCGCAAGGCTGCGATGATGTTTGTTGCAGCGGTCTGCCTGTGTTTGTGTGGTTTGCTTTACCTGCAACTGGAACAGTCCCGGCGCTACGATTTGTCGTTGGCTGAGGTGGCGTCGTCGAACCTGACGCGGGCGATGGCGCAGCAGGCGCAGGACACGTTTCTGAGCGCGGACCTGGTGATGACCAGCCTGGTCGACTGGATTCAGGCAGAGGGTTTTGGCGTAATGCAGAACCCGCGGCTGCAACAGATCTTCGCACGTCGGGTGCAGGCGCTCGAGCAGTTACACGGGCTGTTTCTGTTCGATAAAAACGGCCAGTGGGTGGTGACATCGTTTGATGACTTGCCGCGTCGCGGAGGTGTGGCCGATCGCGACTACTTCAAGTTCCATCAGCAGAATCCTACCTTGCTCGCGCACATTGGGCCGGCGATTCGTAGCCGGCAGAATGGCGAGTGGATCATTCCGATTTCCCGGCGGATAAACGACCCGCATGGCGAGTTCCAGGGCGTGCTGCTGGCCGGGATCAAGCTGTCGTACTTCGATCAGTTCTTCAAGAGCTTCAGCCTCGATGACAATGGCGCGATGTTTCTGGCGTTGTCGGACGGTACGCTGCTGGCCAGGCGACCGTTCGAGGAAGCGCGAATAGGCGAGTCGCTGGCACATGGGGATATTTTCCAGAAGTACCTGCCCCATGCCAGTTTCGGCAATGGGATGATCCGTTCGGTGGTGGATAACGTGATCCGGCTGTATGGCTATCGTCAGCTGGACGCCTACCCGCTGGTGGTTGCCGCGGCGACCCCGAAGGAGACGATTCTTCGGGGCTGGTACGCCAACGCCTATCAATCCAGCGTCGTCGTCGCCCTGGTGGTGCTCGGTGTGGGTTTGTTCGGTTGGGTATTTGTGCTGCAGGTTCGCAATGGTGAGCTTATCGAGGCGGATTTGCGGACTGCGCAAGAGCAGCTGGAAGTGATCGCGACTCACGATAGCCTGACCGGGTTGGCGAATCGTCGGCTGTTCGAGCGGGCGCTGGACATCGAATTTGCACGGGGTGCGCGCCAACAGAGTTCGTTGAGCCTGATCATGCTCGATATCGATTTTTTCAAACGTTACAACGATGCCTACGGTCATGTGGCGGGGGATCAGTGCCTGGCGGAAGTGGCGCGCGCGGTAAACAGTTGTTGTCTGCGCAAATCCGACCTGGCGGTGCGTTATGGCGGTGAAGAGTTTGCGGTGCTGTTGCCCGACACGGACATTCACGGCGCCTTTACGATTGCCGAGCAGATCCGCCACAGTCTCAAGGACAAGCACATCATCCATTCAGGCGCGCCTTCGGGGCATCTGACGGTGAGCCTGGGCTGTTATGCGTTTGTGCCCAAAGACGGGGATAGCATCGGAATGTTTATCGAGCGGGCAGACGCGGCGTTGTATCAGGCGAAAAACTTGGGTCGAAACCGCACGGTGGTGATGTCGATGGAAGGAAATCCTGAAGTGGTCGTGCATCCAGAAGTCTGATGAAAGGGCGGGGCGCGGTTGCACAGTGGACCCGCCTGTAATGTTTGTTTTTTATGAGGCACCACATGAAGTATTCACCTTCGCGACGTTCATTGTTGAAGGCAGGTCTGACACTGCCATTGATCACACTGGTCGTTCCGGCCTGGGCTAACGCTTCGGCTGCGGATAAACCGCTGGCCGAGTTGTACAAGAAACTTGCCGAGTTGGAGAACAGTGCGAAAGGTCGATTGGGCGTTGCCTTGATCAACACTGCCAATGGTCACGAGATTCAGTATCGGGGCGGTGAGCGTTTTCCGTTCTGCAGTACTTTCAAGTTGATGTTGGCCGCAGCGGTGTTGCACAAAAGCATGGCTGAGCCGGGGTTGCTGGAAAAGCATATTGCCTATGCTGAAGCCGACCTGCTGTCTTACGCCCCCATCGCCAAACAGAATCTGGAACAGGGCATGAGCATCGCGCAGCTGTGCGCCGCCACGTTGCAATACAGCGATAACACTGCCGCCAACTTGTTGATCAAGGAGTTAGGTGGAGTGGCAGCGGTTAACCTGTTTGCCAAAGGCCTGGGTGATCCGGCGTTCCGGCTGGATCGCCAGGAGCCGGAGTTGAATACGGCCATTCCTGAAGATCAGCGTGATACCACGACACCGGCAGCGATGGCCGCCAGCGTGCAGAAAGTGGTGCTGGGTGATGCGTTGGCAACGCCACAGCGCGAGCAGTTGGTGACCTGGCTCAAGGGCAACACCACTGGCGATGCGAGCATTCGGGCCGGCACACCGACGGGTTGGATCGTCGGCGATAAAACCGGTAGCGGCGACTACGGCACCACAAACGATGTGGCGGTGCTTTGGCCACAGACAGGCGCACCCGTGGTGCTCGCGGTTTACTTCACCCAACATCAAAAAGACGCCGAAGCGCGTCGTGATGTTCTGGCGTCTGCCACCCGTTTGGTGATGGCGCACGTGTCCTGAGCAAGGAGCCATTGATGATTCAGGCTGAACTATCGAACGTTGACCTCTACCTGAAACGCCTCGGTTATGACACGCCGCCGTCGCCCACGCTCGACACCCTTCGCGAGTTGCAGTCGCGTCATACCGCAACGTTCCCTTTTGAAACCCTGTCGACGATGTTGTGGGTTCCGGTGCTCATCGACCTGCCTTCGGTCGAGCGCAAAGTCCTGCACGAGGGGCGAGGCGGTTACTGTTACGAGCTCAACAACATGTTCCTCGCCCTGCTTCAGCAACTGGGGTTCGAAGCCCGAGGGATCAGCGGGCGGGTGGTGATGGGTGGCCCCGAGGACGCGTTGACCGCGCGTACTCACCGCTTGAGCCTGGTCACCCTGGACGGGGTTCGTTACATCACGGATGTCGGCTTTGGCGGCATGGTGCCCACGGCGCCGCTGCGCCTTGATACTGAAGAGGAGCAGCCGACCGGCCATGAGCCGTACCGCATCGTTCGCAAGGACAGCAGCTACGCTTTGCGTGCGAAGGTCGCGGGGGAGTGGCGGCCGATGTACGTGTTCGATCTGCAGGTTCAGTCAGACATCGACTATCAGATCGGCAATTGGTATGTCTCGACCCACCCCGACTCTCCGTTTCGAGGGCAATTGAAGGTGGCGCGCACCGGGCCAGGGATGCGCCGCACGCTCAACAACGGTAGTTATGCGATTCACCGGATGGGCCAGGAGAGCGAGCGCCGGCAGCTCACGAATGCTGATGAAGTGATTGCGGTGCTGGAGCGCGAGTTCGATATTCGCGTGCCGCAGCATCCAGAGTTGAGGCAGGTGCTGGCGCAGCTGGTCGGCTCAAGCGAAAGACCTGACTGAGCGCTGCGTCAGGCATGGTTCAGTGTTCGAGTCGCTTTGGGTTTTGCCTTCGGGCTGTGCTCGGCTTCGAGCATCCGGTTGATTTCACTGGCTGCCACACTCAACGTCTGCTCCAGTGATTTCAGTTCAGCAGCGGTAATTCCCTTCTTCAGGTGTTTGATGCCTGCGTCAATGGCGGAGGCAGGCGTCGGACCCTGACCTTTTGCGTTCAGCAAGGCTTGGCGCAAGGTATTGTTGATCACGGTCTGATAGCCATATCCCGCACTCTCTGCGAGCTCGCGTGCTGCCTCTATCACGGCGTCATCGAGCATGATGGTGATGCGGGTCTTGCCTTTACTGGCGGCAACCGGCCCACGTTTGGCGCTGCTGAAGTCGTATTCTTCTTTCATGGTTCAAGCCTCCAGGTATTGGCGGCGCTCATTGTGGGTGGCGATGCGAGCAGAAATGATTCGAACGAAGTTCGGATCGCGGTAGGTGTAGACAACCACCAGTACCCGGCCCACAGCATCCTTACCCATAACGATCCACCGTTGCTCATCATGGTCGCTGTCCGGGAGCGTCAGGGCATTGTTGTCGTAGAACACCGGTTCTGTGTCGGCGAGACTGATGCCCTTGTGCTTCCTTTTGTTTGCAGCGTTTTTTACTTCGTCGTACTGAATGTCGAACGCTTTCATTATGCATACTTTATATGTATAAAAAAGGCAGCGAGTGACCCGTTGATCGCTGAAGAGACTTGAAGGTTAGTCGTCGTGGGGGAGGGGCCGAGGGAAGAACTATTTCAAGGTTTTGATGTGGGACTGCAAATACCGGTCGGCAAACTGTATACAACTCTATAGACATTTGTCTTGAGTATTGAATACAGTGTGCGCATAACAAAAACCAGGGAACCCCCTCACGATGAAAACGCCCTCTGTTTCACACCAACGGCCTGAGGATGAAAACCTCGGGGTCGGCGCGAATATGGCTTACGGCCTGCAACACGTTCTGACCATGTATGGCGGTATCGTTGCGGTACCACTGATCATCGGCCAGGCGGCCGGGCTTTCTCCGGCCGACATCGGTTTGTTGATTGCGGCGTCACTGTTTGCGGGGGGCTTGGCGACATTGCTGCAAACCCTCGGATTACCGTTTTTCGGCTGTCAGTTGCCGCTGGTTCAGGGCGTTTCGTTCTCGGGTGTCGCGACCATGGTGGCGATTGTCGGCAGCGGTGGTGAGGGTGGTTTTCAGTCGATTCTGGGGGCGGTGGTCGCCGCCTCGCTGATCGGGCTGCTGATCACGCCGGTGTTTTCTCGAATTACCAGGTTCTTCCCGCCGTTGGTCACCGGCATCGTGATCACCACCATCGGCCTGACGCTGATGCCGGTGGCAGCGCGCTGGGCCATGGGCGGTAACAGCCACGCGGAGAGCTTCGGCAGCATGGCGAACATCGGGCTGGCGGCATTGACGCTGGCACTGGTGCTGATGCTGAGCAAGATCGGCAGCGCCACGATCTCCCGCTTGTCGATCCTGTTGGCCATGGTGATCGGTACCGTGATTGCGGTGTTCCTTGGCATGGCCGACTTTTCGACGGTGACACAAGGACCGATGTTCGGCTTCCCGGCACCGTTCCACTTCGGCATGCCGACCTTCCACTTCGCAGCGATTCTGTCGATGTGCATCGTGATCATGGTGACGCTGGTGGAAACCTCTGCGGACATTCTGGCGGTCGGTGAAATCATTGGCACCAAGGTTGATTCCAGGCGTCTGGGCAATGGGCTGCGGGCTGACATGCTGTCGAGCATGATCGCGCCGATCTTTGGCTCCTTCACCCAAAGTGCCTTTGCTCAGAACGTCGGGCTGGTGGCGGTGACCGGGATCAAGAGCCGCTATGTGGTGGCCACCGGCGGGGTGTTCCTGGTGGTGCTCGGGCTGTTACCGGTGATGGGGCGCGTGATCGCCGCCGTGCCGACATCCGTCCTCGGTGGTGCCGGTATCGTGCTGTTTGGCACCGTGGCGGCGAGTGGTATACGTACGCTGTCCAAGGTCGATTACCGCAATAACGTGAACCTGATCATCGTCGCCACTTCCATCGGCTTCGGCATGATCCCCATCGCCGCTCCCAACTTCTACGATCACTTCCCTAGCTGGTTTGCGACCATCTTCCATTCCGGCATCAGCTCGTCGGCGATCATGGCGATCGCACTCAACCTGACCTTCAACCACTTCACCACCGGTAACTCGGACCAGCAGTCGGTCTTTGCTGCCGGCACCGAACGGACCTTGCGTTTCCAGGATCTGGCGGCGTTGCGCGAAGGGGATTACTTCAGTCGCGGCAAGCTGCACGACTGCGACGGTAACGAAGTCCCGGTGGTGGTGGATTCATCCCACGGCCCGACGGAGCATCATGCGGAGCATGCCAAAAGCAGTGAGCATGTCTGACGACACTGTGCAGAGCGGCGCCTGACCGACGACGCGCTCACAATCGATAAACAGAAGGGCAGAAGGGATCGCATCCCTTCTGCCCTTTTTGCATGGCGCATTCCGACTGACAGTCGACAAGTCGCAGTGGAGGGCTAGGGACGACTGGCCTCGCTGGCGATCAGCATCATTGCCGCCGAGAGCGTGTGGCCATCGGTGATCTGGCCGGCGGTGATCATGGCCATCAGTTCCTGGCGGGTGATGAACAAAAGATCATCCACCTCGCCATCGGTTGTGTCGGTGGCTTGTGTATCGAGGTAGACCTGGCACACCGCAACCGCACTGGCAATCAGCGATGTGTTGCTGTGCAGCAAACCCAACTCCTTGACCTTCAGCGCCTGCCAGCCCGTTTCCTCCAGCAGCTCGCGGGCCGCCGCGTCGCAGGCGGTTTCGTTCTCGTCGATGGCGCCCCGCGGGAACTCGATGGACATCCCGCCAATGGCCCGGCGCTTGAGGTTGACCAGCATCAGCCGGCCGTCTTCAAGGGTCGGTACGGCCACCACGCCGTTGATAGCCCGGGCTTCCTTGATGATGAAGTAGCCGTTCTCGCGGACCACGTTGAAGTATGGGGTTTCCAGCAGGCACTGGGATTCGGTGACAGGCTTCATGCGCGGTATTACTCCAGAAAGCAGCGATCGAAAAGGTAGAGGTTGGCGGGTTTGAGGTTTTCCACCGTGGCTTGCGGGCGGCCGCCGTCGCCGCTTTTTTTGCGCCCGGTCTCTTGCAGGTAGCCGGCCTCGATCATCTTCAGCAGGCGTTGGCGGATGCTGGTCTTGAGCACCGGTCGTTCAAGCACCAGGGAGAATATGCTCACCGCTTCAGGCGCGCTGAATTCGTTGCCGAGGAACATCAACGGCAGGCTGCTGTACAACGACTTGGAGAACAGGCGCTCCTGCACCGAGGCCACCAGGCTGTTGTGATCGAAGGGCAGTCTGGTCGAGGCTTCGGCCACGTCTTTGAGCGGGAAAAATCCCTGGTGTTCGGCCGGCTGGACCGCATCGCTGACGATGGCGAGGTAGAAGGTCGACGACGACCAGCAACGCGGATCGCGGAACGCGTCGCCGACCGTGCCGACCTGCTCGATCCAGGCCAGCGGCATGCCGACTTTTTTCGAGGCGCGCAGGCGCTCCACGGCGTCGTTCAGCGTGAGGTCTTCGACCCCGCCATTGACCACGATCCCGGGGAGTGCCCAGTGGCCGGCGAACGGTTCGGTTTCGCGTCGGTTCAGGAGGATTTCCAGCGCCTGGGTTTCCCGGCAATAGCGCAGCACACAAAGGTCGATGGTGTGCAGGTAAGCGCTTGGAGGGGGGATGCGGTCTGGCATGTCAGCTTCCGTGGGCAGCGTAGAGGTCATAGTTTACCGGATCCATGCCGGGTGCCATCCAGTGGGTGGGCAGCGACTCGCCCAAGGCCAGCCGTTCGCGCAGCACCGTACTGCGCACATGGATTTGTTCCTCGACGCAGATGATGGAAAAGCGCTCCAGCAACTCCGGGCCGCGATAGAAGGTTGGCAGCAGGTCAGCCACATCCTGGCCGACCACCAGGGCGATCTGTTTACCGTCCATGGCCAGGCTGTCGGCGAGATGAGCGAGCAGGGTGTAGCTGTAGATCGGACCTTCGACGCCGCGCGCCACGATCTGTTCGACCCGGCTGGCACGCACTTCCGCGCAGCAAAGCGGCTGTACGTGCTCGACGATCGATTCCAGCCAGTTCAGGCGCAGTTCATAGTCGGCCATTCGTTTGCCGTAAGGGTGCCTGAAGCTGGGGGCCACCAGCAAACGCCTGGCCTGGCATGAGGCTTCGATCATCACCTGGGCGTGCCCGGCGTGAGGAGGGTTGAAGGCGCCGCCGTAGAGGGCTATTTCATACATGGCTGATCTCCCTGTTAGTACATGACGTGTACCTTATCACTGAATCCGTTCAGACGAAACCATCCCCCATTACCCTTGTGCATATCGCATATAAGCTGGTTTCTTAGCGGAAAAATATTTTCATGGCTGGGTATTGCAACGAAAGTACATGACGTGTACTTTTTGATCCATGCAAAGGAGAGACCCGACATGACCAGCCAGACCCTGAAAACCGCTTCCTTCGATGTTGATGCGCAAAAGAGCTTCACGCCGCTGTGCCCTGATGAGCTGCCCGTGGCGGGCGGCGAGCAGATCGGCAGCGAGCTGAACTTCATGGCCACCCTGGCCAGCCTGCGTGTCGGCAGCAAGGACGCTCATACGGCTCAGGCCCCGTGGGTGGTGGCCGAGCACTCGCAAATGTTCCAGTCGACCGGCCTCGAACACGCCGATATCACTTGGGTCAGCCACTGTGTCCCTGGCACTGAAGGCTTCACCTTGCTGGACGAGTTGCCGACCCCGTACGACTACGACTACTTCGTCTGGAAGGGTGTCGAGCCGGACCTGCACCCTTACGGCGCCTGCTACCACGACCTGCACGGCAAGCTCTCCACCGGCGTGATCGAGTTCCTGAACAGCCAGGGTGTGAAGCGGGTCATCGTCGGAGGCCTGGCGCTGGACTTCTGCGTCAAGACCACCGCCCTGCAACTGGCCGCTGCCGGTTTCAAGGTGATCATCCACTTGCCGGCCTGCCGGGCCATCAGTGAAGAGGGCGCCACTCAAGCCATTCAAGACATGCAACAAGCGGGAATCTCGGTGACCGCGACCCGCGAAGAAACCGCCAGTCTGGCAAGCGCATAAGGAAGAAAACATGGAAAGTGCATTCGATAGCAGCAACGGCGTCATCCAGAGTCTCCTGGATACCGACTACTACACCTTCACCATGATGCAGGCGGTGCTGCACCAGCACCCGAACGTCGAGGTGGAATACCAGTTCATCGTGCGCTCGAAAGAGCGGCTCGGGCACCTGATCCCGGACATTCGCGATGAGCTGGAGAAGCTCGCTGGCCTGCAGTTGCGCGAAGGTGAGCAGCGGTTTCTGTTCAATAAGCGTTTCCGCGAATACCTGACACCGGACTTTGAACAGTTCCTCGGTCTGTTTCGCTTCAACCTGCGCTACATCCACGTGTCGGAAGTCGACGGCCAACTGCACATCCGCGTCCGTGGCCCGATGTTGCACTGCATCATGTTCGAGCAGCCGGTGCTGGCGATGGTCAGTGAACTGCGCAACCGCGAGAAGTACCCGGAAGTCGAGCTGGCCGACGTTACCCGCAAGCTGTACCAGAAGTTCGAATGGCTGGAAAAAAACGCCAGCCGCGAAGAGCTCGCCGAGTTTCGCGTTTCGGACTTCTCCACCCGCCGGCGCCTGTCGTTCAGGGCCCAGCGCGAAGTGGTCAACGTCATGCGCAGTGACTTCCCCGGGGTGTTCGTCGGTACCAGCAATGCTCACCTGGCCTACGAGTTCGATCTGCCGCTGATTGGCACCATGGCCCACCAATGGCTAATGGTCCACCAGCAACTCGGGCGGTTGCGCGAGAGCCAGAACGCTGCGTTGGAAAACTGGGTGCATGAGTACCGTGGCAGGCTGGGGATTGCGCTCACCGACTGCATCAGCACCGACTTCTTCCTCAAGGATTTCGACCTGTACTTCGCCAAGCTCTATGACGGCCTGCGTCAGGATTCCGGTGACCCGATCGTCTGGGCCGACAAGGTGCTGGGGCGTTACAAGGAACTGGGTATCGATCCAAGAACCAAGGACCTGATGTTCTCCGACGGTCTGAACTTCGAGAAGTGCCTGCCAATCCTGCGCCATGTGCGTGGCAAGGCCAGATTCGGTTTCGGCATGGGCACCAGCCTGGCTTGCGATGTCGAGGGCGTCGAGCCGCTGAGCATCGTCATGAAACTGGTGCGGGTGCATGGCGAGCCGGTGGTGAAGTTCTCCGACGACCCGATCAAGAACGTTTGTGAAGACGCCTCGTTCCTGCGCTACGCGGCCCAGGTATTCAACGTCAGCCTGATCAATCCACAACTGGGGGCCTGATATGACTATGCAACGGCAAGAACGCATTGCCCGGGAGCTGGGCATCGACCGGCAACTCGCCCAGGGTGGCGAGGCCGCTGAAATCGTCCGTCGTGTCGATTTCATTAAACAGGTGCTGCGCGAGTCGGGCTGCAAGGCCCTGGTGCTCGGTATCAGCGGCGGCGTCGACTCCCTGACTGCCGGCCGCCTGTGCCAGCTGGCGGTGGAGCAGTTGCGGGCCGAGGATCATGAGGCGCGCTTTATCGCCGTGCGCCTGCCGTACAAGACTCAGGCCGATGAGCGTGACGCCCAGGCCTCCCTGGACTTCATCCGCCCGGACCTGATCACCACCAGCAACATCGCCGACTGTGTCGACGGCCTGATGGCCAATATCGCCATCGATGGCTTGCAGCCTTCGGCCGAACTCACCGACTTTGCCAAAGGCAACGTCAAGGCTCGGGCGCGGATGCTGGCGCAATACGCGATCGCCAACTTCTGCAACGGGTTGGTGGTCGGCACCGATCATGGTGCGGAAGCGCTGATGGGTTTCTTCACCAAATTCGGCGACGGCGCCTGCGACCTGGCGCCGCTGTCCGGGTTGATCAAAAGCCAGGTGCGGTTGCTGGCCGACGCCCTGGGCGCACCGACGCATCTGGTGCGCAAGGCGCCGACCGCCGACCTGGAAGACCTGGCACCGGGCAAGCTGGATGAGGCGGCGTATGGTTGCAGTTACGAGGAAATCGATGCGTATCTGATGGGCGAAGCGGTGTCGCAGCAGGCGCAGCAGATCATCGAAAGCGCCTACATCAAAACCGCTCACAAACGCGAACTGCCTCGTGTCCCCCGGCCATAGATGTTGAAGCTGCCGCAGGTTCGGGCCGTGTTCGGACGATCTTTTGATTTTCCATCAGCCACAAAAAAGCCCCTGAATCTTTCGATTCAGGGGCTTTTCGATAGTGCTGTCTGGCTCCACGACCTGGACTCGAACCAGGGACCCAGTGATTAACAGTCACTTGCTCTACCAACTGAGCTATCGCGGAATGCGCCGTATGTTACTGATTAAAAAGGACAAGTCAAGCATCAATTGCTCGAATGGCAGATTTTCAGGTGGGCGGTGATGATTCTTCAGGCGAGGAGGGCGTTGTCAGCCATTGGCGGTTACCAGAATCGTCGCGGAGGTCTACCATGGCCCCCCGGAAGTGGTTTCACGCGCTGCCGGCCCTCAGCCGAAAAGGTACGCGTCATGACTCACCAACCACTGCTCACGTCGTCAATGCTGCGCGAGGTGTTCGTATGAGCATTGCTCAGATCAGCCTGCCAAAAGGCGTCGGGCCGCATGCCGAGAAACTCTTCGATGCAATCACTCAGGCGAGCACCGCTGATGAGCTGAATCGCGCTGGCGGCAAGGCTGAAGGGTTTGTGCTGGGGCTGGAAAGCACCAAGGCGATCAAAAGCCAGGTTGCCGAATCGCTGTATGTGGCTTATGACGACGCCGCCAGTCAGCGTTCGAGCGAACTGGCGGGCTGATCGGCCTTAACCGCCGAAGGTGAAGGTGCCGAGCAGGAACTTGGCGTACAGCGACGTGGCGGCCAGTTGCACCAGCCACAGGGCCAGGCCACCGAGAAATACGCCCAAGGCAACCTGCCACACCAGCCCGCTGCTGCGTTTGGTCTGGTTGCGTGGCACAAAGCGGTCCAGGTCCAGGTCGTCATCGCGGTCAGCGCGTAAGTCATCGTTTTTCATAAGATCTCTCAATAGGTGAAATGCGCGGTTTCTCGGGTGTACACGCTGATGTAGGAGCTGCCGCAGGTTCGGGCCGCGTTCGGACGATCTTTTCAGGTCGACACCGATGTATCAGTTTAGAGCCCATAGCCTGCGCATTCAGAATTATCTGCTCGCCAACGAAAAGGGGAAGCCAAACGGCTTCCCCTTTTCTATCGCGCGTGTGGCTTAGATCACCTGAGCGATGGCCTTGGTCACTACGTCGATGTTGCTCTGGTTCAGCGTGGCAACGCAGATGCGGCCGGTGTCCAGGGCGTAGATGCCGAACTCGTTACGCAGACGGGTCACTTGCTCAACCGTCAGGCCCGAGTACGAGAACATGCCGCGTTGACGGCCGACGAAGCTGAAGTCCTGGTGAGGCGCGTTTTTCGCCAGCAGATCGACCATCTGCTGGCGCATGCCGCGAATGCGCAGACGCATTTCAGCCAGTTCCTGTTCCCATTGGGCGCGCAGTTCAGGGCTGTTCAGTACGGCCGCAACGATCGCTGCACCGTGGGTCGGCGGGTTGGAGTAGTTGGTGCGGATCACGCGTTTGACTTGCGACAGCACGCGAGCGCTTTCTTCTTTCGATTCGCTGACGATCGACAGTGCGCCAACACGTTCACCGTACAGCGAGAACGATTTGGAGAACGAGCTGGAAACGAAGAAGTTCAGGCCCGACTCGGCGAACAGGCGCACGGCAGCGGCGTCTTCGTCGATACCGTCGCCAAAGCCCTGATAGGCCATGTCGAGGAACGGCACGTGGTTTTTCGCCTTGATCACGTCCAGCACGTTGTTCCAGTCTGCCGGGCTCAGGTCGACGCCAGTCGGGTTGTGGCAGCAGGCGTGCAGCACAACGATGGAGCCAGCCGGCAGGGCGTTCAGGTCTTCCAGCAGGCCGGCGCGGTTCACGTCGTGAGTCGCGGCGTCGTAGTAGCGATAGTTCTGAACCGGGAAGCCGGCGGTTTCGAACAGCGCGCGGTGGTTTTCCCAGCTTGGGTCGCTGATCGCAACGACGGCGTTCGGCAGCAGTTGCTTGAGGAAGTCAGCGCCGATTTTCAGTGCGCCGGTACCGCCGACGGACTGGGCGGTGACAACCCGGCCAGCGGCAAGCAGTGGCGAGTCTTTACCGAACAGCAGCTTTTGCACGGCCTGGTCGTAGGCGGCGATACCGTCGATCGGCAGGTAGCCACGGGAAGCGTGTTGAGCAGCGCGAATCGTCTCGGCTTCGACAACGGCTCGCAGGAGTGGAATTCGCCCCTCCTCGTTGCAGTAAACACCGACCCCCAGGTTGACCTTATTGGTACGGGTGTCAGCGTTGAATGCTTCGTTGAGGCCCAGGATTGGATCGCGTGGTGCCATTTCGACAGCGGAGAAGAGGCTCATTATTGCGGCGGCTCTGAATGGAATGTGGAGGGACGTGTAGCGCTCCAGCCGAATGCACTAGAGCGGTGCACAAACGGGGAGCTAGTATAGAGGCCAACACCGGGCGCGGCGACAGGCGTTTCCGCTTTTCGGGCAGGTTTTTTCGGATTATTTTTTGCTCGTTAGCCTTATTGTCATGTCAATGGCTTAGGGGCATGTAGGACGTTTACCTTGAAACTAGAGGTATTCGGCACCACATCAACGGTTATCATGATTTTTCCCTGCGACATTCGTCGTGAGCGACCTTCACCGTTCTGGCGCGCCCGCCAGCGCCGGAGTGCGTCGCTCCTTGGAAACCAATAGGTACGATATGTCTGAATTCCAGCTAGTCACCCGCTTCGAGCCCGCCGGCGATCAGCCGGAAGCCATCCGTCTGATGGTCGAGGGCATCGAGGCCGGGCTGGCGCACCAGACGTTGCTTGGTGTGACCGGTTCGGGCAAGACCTTCAGTATCGCCAACGTGATCGCCCAGGTGCAGCGACCGACGCTGGTGCTGGCGCCGAACAAGACGCTGGCGGCGCAACTGTATGGCGAGTTCAAGGCGTTCTTCCCGAACAACGCGGTGGAGTACTTCGTTTCCTACTACGACTACTACCAGCCCGAAGCCTACGTGCCGTCGTCCGATACCTTCATTGAGAAAGACGCCTCGATCAACGATCACATCGAGCAGATGCGACTGTCGGCGACCAAAGCGTTGCTGGAGCGCAAGGACGCGATCATCGTCACCACGGTCTCGTGCATCTACGGTTTGGGCAGCCCGGAAACCTATCTGAAAATGGTCCTGCACGTCGATCGTGGCGACAAGCTCGATCAGCGCGCCTTGCTGCGCCGTTTGGCTGACCTGCAATACACCCGCAATGACATGGATTTTGCTCGCGCGACCTTCCGCGTGCGCGGCGATGTGATTGATATCCATCCGGCGGAATCCGATTTTGAAGCGATCCGTATTGAGCTCTTCGATGATGAAGTGGAGAAGATTTCCGCTTTCGATCCGCTCACCGGCGAAGTGATTCGCCAGCTGCCGCGTTTCACCTTCTATCCGAAAAGCCACTATGTAACGCCGCGAGAAACCCTGCTGGGAGCCATCGAAGGGATCAAGGTCGAGCTGCAGGAGCGCCTGGAATACCTGCGCTCCAACAATAAACTGGTGGAGGCCCAGCGGCTGGAGCAGCGCACCCGTTTCGACCTGGAGATGATTCTGGAACTGGGTTACTGCAACGGTATCGAAAACTACTCGCGCTACCTCTCGGGCCGAGAGTCGGGTGAGCCGCCTCCCACCTTGTTTGACTATCTGCCCGCCGATGCCTTGCTGGTGATCGACGAATCCCACGTCAGCGTGCCGCAGGTCGGTGCGATGTATAAGGGCGACCGTTCGCGTAAAGAGACGCTGGTCGAATACGGTTTCCGGCTGCCGTCGGCGCTGGACAACCGGCCGATGCGTTTTGATGAATGGGAAAGCATCAGTCCGCAGACGATCTTCGTCTCGGCCACCCCGGGTAACTACGAGGCGGAACACGCCGGTCGGGTGATCGAGCAGTTGGTGCGGCCGACCGGTCTGGTCGATCCGCAAATCGAGATTCGTCCCGCACTGACTCAGGTCGACGACTTGCTCTCGGAAATCACCAAGCGTGTGGCGCTGGAGGAGCGGGTGTTGGTCACTACGTTGACCAAGCGCATGTCCGAAGACTTGACCGACTACCTCGCCGACCACGGTGTGCGGGTGCGTTATCTGCACTCGGACATCGATACGGTGGAGCGGGTCGAGATCATCCGCGATTTGCGTCTGGGCACCTTCGATGTGCTGGTGGGGATCAACCTGCTGCGTGAAGGCCTGGACATGCCGGAAGTGTCGCTGGTGGCGATTCTCGATGCCGACAAGGAAGGTTTCTTGCGCTCCGAGCGTTCGCTGATCCAGACCATCGGTCGCGCGGCGCGGAACCTCAATGGCCGGGCAATTCTGTATGCCGACCGGATCACCGGGTCGATGGAACGGGCAATTGGCGAGACTGAGCGCCGTCGCGACAAGCAAATCGCTTTCAATCTGGCGAATGGCATCACCCCCAAAGGCGTGTTCAAGGACGTTGCCGACATCATGGAAGGCGCCACCGTGCCCGGCTCGCGCAGCAAGAAGCGCAAAGGCATGGCCAAGGCTGCCGAGGAAAGTGCCCGCTACGAAAACGAGCTGCGTTCGCCGAGCGAAATCGCCAAGCGCATTCGTCAATTGGAAGAGAAGATGTACCAGCTCGCCCGCGACCTGGAGTTCGAAGCCGCCGCGCAGACACGCGACGAAATCACCAAGATGCGCGAGCGGTTGTTGACTGTCTGATGATCGTGCGCGGTCCCTGTGGCGAGGGAGCTTGCTCCCGCTCGGCCGCGAAGCGGTCGTAATCCGGCAATCGCGCTCTATCTGAATACTCGCGGCGGCTGATTTCAGGGTCGCTTCGCAACCCAACGGGAGCAAGCTCCCTCGCCACAGGTGTGTGCATGTCTCAGGCTTAGTGCGCTTCTCCAGCCTTCAGCCCGGGTGGCAGCGCCTTGGTCAGCAGGATCGCCAGCATGCTCACCCCCAGCGCAATCCCGACAAAGTGAAACGCATCGTTGTAGGCCATGATCAAGGCCTGCTGATGGGTGATCTCACTGAGCTTGCCCAGCGCGGCCATTTCGCTGCCGAATCGATCGGTCATGCTCGCCATGCGCTCGGCCACCTGCGGGTTGGTCGGCACGATCGACTCGCGTAAATAATCGAAGTAGGTCTTGGTTCGGGCATCCAGCAGGGTCGCGAGCAGGGCGATGCCAATCGCGCCGCCAAGGTTGCGCAGGATGTTGAACAGGCTCGACGCGGAGCCTGCATCCTGCGGCAGGATATAGGCGGTGGCGATCAGCGAAATGGTCACCATGATCAGCGGCTGGCCCAGCGCGCGGACGAGCTGGATCTGATTGAACTGTGGTCCGGCGAAGTCGGGGTTGAGTGCGCCCGAAAGAATGCTCGCCAAGCCAAACAGGCCGAAACCGAGCGTGCATAGCCACTTCGGCGAAACGAACTTCATCAACTTCGGCACCAGCGGAATCAGGAACAGCTGCGGCACGCCCATCCACATGATCACTTCGCCGATCTGCAAGGCGTTGTAGCTCTGGATCTGCGCCAGGTACAGCGGCAGCAGATAAATCGAGCCGTACAGCCCCACACCCATGCCCAGGCTGGAAATGCTCGATAAGCCGAAGTTGCGGTTGCGCAAGATGCCCAGATTGATCAGCGGATTGGGCTTGGACACTTGCACGATCACAAAGGTGATCAGGCTCAACAGGGCGATGCAGCCCAGCGTCACGATCAGGTTCGACTCCAGCCAGTCCTTGCGATGGCCTTCCTCGAGAAACACCTGCAAGCACCCGAGGCCAACACCCAGCGTGAGAATGCCCATGTAATCGGTGCTTTTGAGCAATTCCCAGTGGGCTGCTTTTTTCTCCAGGCCATACATGAGGCCGGCGATCATGATCAGCCCCGGCGGAATGTTGATGTAGAAGATGTACTTCCAGCCCCAGTTTTCCGTCAGCCAGCCGCCGAGGGTCGGGCCGATAGAGGGCGCGAAGGTCGCGGTCATGGCGAACATCGCCATGCCTTTGGCACGATGGTGTTCGGGGAGTTTGATCAGTGTCAGGGTGAACGCCAGCGGGATCAGTGCGCCGCCAGTGAAGCCCTGCAAGGCGCGAAACACGATCATGCTCTCCAGGCTCCAGGCCATCGAGCAGAGCAGCGAGGCGGCCAGAAAGCCCAGCGAAACCCACACCGCCAGGCGTCGTGCCGAGAGCAGTTGCACCAGCCATGCGGTGAGCGGAATCATGATGATTTCCGCCACCAGGTACGAGGTGGAAATCCACGAGCCTTCTTCCAGGGTCGCTGACAGTGCGCCTTGAATGTCCTTGAGCGAGGCGTTGGTGATCTGGATGTCGAGCACCGCCATGAAGGCGCCGAGCATCACGCTCATCACCGCAATCCAGTCCCGGCGGGTCGGTTCGCCGGCTGGGCGGATCAGTTGATCACCGGCCATCGCCAGGGTCTTTGATGTTGACTTTGACGGTGACCGACATGCCCGGGCGGATCTTGCCGTGCAGCGGGTTGTCGGCAGCAAACGTCAGTTTCACCGGAATCCGTTGCACCACTTTGGTGAAGTTGCCGGTGGCATTGTCCGGTGGCAGCAGGCTGAACTGCGCGCCCGAGGCGGCGAACAGGCTGTCGACCCGGGCTTCGATCGGTGTGTCGCTGTAGGCATCGAAGGTCAGTTCGGCTTTCTGGCCGGGCTGCATATGACCAATCTGGGTTTCCTTGAAGTTGGCCTGAATCCAGATGTCCTGGTCCGGGACAATCGACAGCAGGTAAGCGCCAGCCTGTACGTATTGGCCATTGCGGGCGGCACGCTGGCCGATCAGGCCGCTGATCGGTGCGTGGATTTCGCTGCGGGTCAGGTTCAGTCGGGCCTGCGCCAGATCGGCTTTGGCGTTGGCGATCTGCGCGTCCAGGCGCTTGATCTCGGCCGTCAAGGCGTTGACCTGTTGACGCTGGCCCTGGGCGTCAGCCTGGGCCTTGGCGACTTGCGAGCGAGCGATGCGGTTGTCGGCGGAGAGGGTGGTCACCCGTTCTTCCGAGACATAGCCCGGTTTGCGCAGGGTTTGCGCGCGTGACAAATCGATTTGCGAGCGGCCGAGGGTGGCCTGGCTGGCAGCGACCTGAGCTTCGCTGGCGGCGATCAGGCTGGCTTGTTGGGTCAGTTTGCTCTGGGCTTGCAGGCGCTCGGCTTCGCGGGTGGCGAGGGTCGCGTTGGCGCGGTCGACGGCGAGATGGAAGTCATCGCCTTCGAGTTTGATCAACAGTTGGCCTTTTTCGACGTGCTGGTTGTCCTGTACCAGCACTTCCTCAATGCGCGCGCCCAACTGGCTGGAGACACGGGTGATTTCACCCTGGACATAAGCGTTATCGGTGCTTTCGTAAAACCGTCCCTTGAAGAACCATTCAGCGAAGAAGCCCCCGGCAACCAGCAGGACGATCAGCAGGAAAGTGAACAGGCGACGCTTGAGTTGGGCAGGCATGAGCAGACTGTAGTCGAGAAAGTGTAAGGAGATTTATCAGTACTCGAATCTGTCATATAGCCGATAAGCGGTAAATGCCACTTATTGATAATCAGCCGTTGAGCGCTGCCAGAGCCTTTTGTAGCCCCAACGTTGGCTTAAATGCCCTGCTCACTGGAGCCGGGCGGGCAACGCCTGTTACCATTCGCCCTTTGTTTCATCTCCGCTTTTTATATTCTTTCGAGACATGCCATGACCACCGTCCGCACTCGCATCGCGCCATCGCCTACCGGCGATCCCCATGTCGGCACCGCTTACATCGCTTTGTTCAACTACTGCTTTGCCAAGCAGCATGGCGGTGAGTTCATCCTGCGGATTGAAGACACCGACCAATTGCGTTCGACCCGCGAGTCCGAACAGCAGATTTTCGATGCCTTGCGCTGGTTGGGCATCAACTGGAGTGAAGGCCCGGATGTTGGCGGCCCGCACGGTCCGTATCGCCAGAGCGAACGTGGCGACATCTATCAGAAGTACTGCCAGCAACTGGTCGATCTGGGTCACGCGTTCCCGTGCTTCTGCACGAGCGACGAGCTGGACCAGATGCGCGCCGAGCAAATGGCCCGCGGCGAAACCCCGCGTTACGACGGCCGTGCGCTGTTGCTCTCCAAGGAAGAAGTGGCGCGCCGTCTGGCCGCTGGCGAGCCGCACGTCATCCGCATGAAGGTCCCGACCGAAGGCGTTTGCGTGGTGCCGGACATGTTGCGTGGCGACGTCGAGATCCCGTGGGATCGCATGGATATGCAAGTGTTGATGAAGACCGACGGCCTGCCGACCTACTTCCTCGCCAACGTGGTCGACGACCACCTGATGGGCATCACCCACGTATTGCGCGGCGAAGAATGGCTGCCATCGGCGCCGAAGCTGATCCTGCTTTACGAGTACTTCGGCTGGGAGCAACCAGAGCTGTGCTACATGCCGTTGCTGCGTAACCCGGACAAGAGCAAGCTGTCCAAGCGCAAGAACCCGACCTCGGTGACGTTCTACGAGCGTATGGGCTTCATGCCGGAAGCGATGCTCAACTACCTCGGTCGCATGGGCTGGTCGATGCCGGACGAGCGCGAGAAGTTCTCGTTGCAGGAAATGGTCGACAACTTCGATCTGAAACGCGTGTCCCTCGGCGGGCCGATTTTCGACATCGAGAAGCTGTCGTGGCTCAACGGCCAATGGCTGCGTGATCTGCCGGTGGAAGAGTTCGCCAGCCGCGTGCAGACCTGGGCGCTGAACCCTGAATACATGATGAAGATCGCGCCGCACGTGCAGGGTCGGGTTGAAACCTTCAGCCAGATCGCACCGTTGGCCGGATTCTTCTTCGCCGGTGGCGTGACCCCGGATGCCAAGCTGTTCGAATCCAAGAAGCTCTCGGGCGATCAGGTTCGCCAGTTGATGCAGTTGATCCTGTGGAAGCTCGAAAGCCTGCGTCAGTGGGAGAAGGACAGCATCACGGCGACCATTCAGGCGGTGGTCGAATCCCTGGAGCTGAAGCTGCGTGATGCCATGCCGCTGATGTTCGCGGCCATCACTGGCCAGGCCAGTTCGGTGTCGGTGCTGGATGCGATGGAAATCCTTGGTCCGGACCTGACGCGTTTCCGTCTGCGCCAGGCGATCGACTTGCTCGGTGGCGTGTCGAAGAAAGAAAACAAAGAGTGGGAAAAGCTCTTGGGCGCTATCGTCTGAGGTGTTTGACCCCGTGCAGGAACCGCCGAAGGCTGCGATCTTTTGATCTTGCTCTTCGGCGTCACCCCCCATTTTTCGGGGGGAGGGCGGTAAGTGATTGTTATGGCGGCAAAAAATTTTGAAAATTGTTAAAAATAAGTTTGACAGCTTTCCGATGCGCCATTAAGATTCGCCCCGTCCTCAGCGATGAGGGGCTATAGCTCAGCTGGGAGAGCGCTTGCATGGCATGCAAGAGGTCGACGGTTCGATCCCGTCTAGCTCCACCAATTTACACTTCAAGGCCTGGCCACACCGGTCTTGAAGCGATCAACACTCAGCGTTGATCAGTTGTATAGAAGGGTTTGCGTCCCCTTCGTCTAGTGGCCTAGGACACCGCCCTTTCACGGCGGTAACAGGGGTTCGAGTCCCCTAGGGGACGCCAGTTTTACAGAAGTGATGTTGCAAGATGTCACTCCGCCGCGAGGCGAAAAATCCGGGGCTATAGCTCAGCTGGGAGAGCGCTTGCATGGCATGCAAGAGGTCAACGGTTCGATCCCGTTTAGCTCCACCAATTTTACAGTTCAAGGTCTGGCCACACCGGCCTTGAATCGATCAGTACTCAGCACTGATCAGTTGTATAGAAGGGTTTGCGTCCCCTTCGTCTAGTGGCCTAGGACACCGCCCTTTCACGGCGGTAACAGGGGTTCGAGTCCCCTAGGGGACGCCACGATTACCCGCTCTGCGGGATTTATAAGGGTCATTCAATTATTGAATGGCCCTTTTGTTTGTCTGGCGTTTGGCCAATCCTCTCTTTCTCCCCGCGCTGTTCTTCTGACCAACGGTCACATCAACGACTTGCGAATAATTATTATGAGAATAATATTCTATTCGTAATATTCGGAGGCAACGATGAACGATAAAAAAGCTCAAACCCGTGAACGCATTCTCCAGGCCGCCAGCTCTGCGCTGGTCCAGCGCGGCCCGGCAGAGCCTAGCGTGGGTGAAGTGATGGGGGCTGCCGGTCTTACCGTCGGCGGCTTCTACGCACACTTCGAAAGCAAGGACGCCATGATGCTGGAGGCCTTCACGCAATTGCTCGGCCAGCGTCGGGCGCTGATCGCCGAAATGGACGCCACGCTGACCGGCGAAGAGCGCCGGGCGCTGGTCGCTGCGTTTTACCTGTCGCGCAAACACCGTGATTCCACCGAGCACGCTTGCCCGATTCCGGCATCGATAGGCGAGTTGGGGCGTCTTCCGGACGATTTCCGTCTGGCCTTGAATGAACACATCGAGCTGATGGTCGCGCAGTTGGCCGCCAGCCCGGAAGACACCGACAAAGCGCTGGCTGACCTGGCGCTGATGGTCGGTGGTTTGGCCCTGGCGCGGGCGCTGGGTGCCGGTGAGTTGTCCGATCGATTGCTGCGTGCCGCCAAGTCGGCGGTGCTATGACCTGAAGCACAAGCCTTTGGAGATGAGCGATGAGCACGTTAAGTTGGGTTCGTGGCGTTAACGGCACCTTGGGCTGGGTTGCACCGCAATGGGTGGCGAGCAAGATGCGTTCGGTGTTCATGACGCCGCGCGAGCTGCCTCCGCGTGATTGGGAAATGCCGCTGCTGGCGAAGTCTGAGCGGATCACCCTGCGCTTCGGCCTTTCAGCGTTGCGCTGGGGGCAGGGCCCGACAGTGCTGCTGATGCACGGCTGGGAAGGTCGGCCGACACAATTTGCCAGCCTGATCACCGCGCTGGTAGACGCCGGCTACACCGTGGTCGCGCTGGATGGTCCGGCTCACGGTCGCTCGCCGGGTCGCGAGGCCAACGTCGTGCTTTTTGCTCGGGCGATGCTCGAAGCGGCTGCAGAACTGCCGCCCTTGCAAGCGGTCATCGGCCACTCCATGGGCGGCGCCAGTGCGATGCTTGCCGTTCAATTGGGTTTGCGTACTGAAACCCTGGTCAGCATCGCCGCACCGGCACGGATTCTCGCTGTTTTGCGCGGTTTTGCCCGTCACGTTCGCATGCCGCCCAAGGCGCGTTCGGCGTTTATCCGCAAGGTCGAACGGGATGTCGGTATCCAGGCTTCACGACTCGACGTCGCCCACTATCAACTGGATATGCCAGGGCTGATCGTGCACGCCGAAGACGACGTCTTTGTTTCGGTCAATGAGTCGCAATTGATTCACGACGCCTGGTTCGACAGCCGGCTGTTGCGCCTGGAGGAGGGTGGGCATCAGCGGGTGCTGGCGGATCCGCGAGTGATCGAAGGCGTGCTCTCGCTGCTGTCCGGTCGGAGTTTGCAGGCGCGCCAATCGGCCTGATCATCCGTTACACTGCCCCGGTCGAATAATCTGACCGGGAGTGGGGCATGGGCTGGGATCGGGCAACGCCGTTTATCATTGACCTGCAGGTTGCTGCCGAGGACATCGATGGGTTGGGGCACGCCAATAATGCGGTGTACGTCACCTGGCTCGAGCGCTGCGCCTGGCGCCACTCGCAGCGCCTAGGGCTGGACCTGACCGAGTATCGGCGGCTGGACCGGGCGATGGCCGTGGTGCGCCACGAGATCGATTACCTGGCGGCCGCCTATGAAGGTGACGAGTTGCAGTTGGCGACCTGGATCGTCGACTGGGATCAGCGCTTGAAGATGACCCGGCACTTCCAGCTCAAACGCCCGAGCGACAACGCCACGCTGCTGCGGGCGCAAACCACGTTTGTCTGCATCGAGCTGTCCAGCGGCAAGCCCAGACGCATGCCGGCGGAGTTCATCGAAGGCTACGGCCCGGCGTTGCAAGTCAGCACCTGATCACCCATGTGGCGAGGGGGCAAGCCCCCTCGCCACATGGGTAGGCGCAAGTCTTTCGATTGATAATCCAGTAAACTGCCGCACGTTTTTCGTTGAGTGTTTTCCATGCAAATTGCTTTGGCGCCCATGGAGGGGTTGGTCGACAACATCCTGCGGGACGTGTTGACCCGTGTTGGCGGTATCGATTGGTGCGTGACCGAGTTCATTCGGATCAACGATCAACTGCTCACGCCTGCCTATTACCACAAATTCGGCCCTGAATTGCTGAACGGCGCCAAGACCGCTTCAGGCGTGCCGTTGCGCGTGCAATTGCTCGGCTCCGATCCGGTGTGTCTGGCAGAAAACGCGGCGCTGGCCTGTGAGCTGGGTTCGGAGGTGATCGACCTGAACTTCGGTTGCCCGGCCAAGACCGTGAACAAATCGCGTGGCGGTGCAGTACTGCTCAAAGAACCCGAGCTGCTCAACGAAATCGTCGAACATGTACGCCGCGCAGTGCCGGCACACATCCCGGTGACTGCCAAGATGCGTTTGGGTTTTGACAGTCCCGACGGCGCGCTGGTGTGTGCCACTGCGTTGGCTGAGGGCGGTGCTGCGCACATTGTGGTGCACGCACGGACCAAGACGGATGGCTACAAGCCGCCAGCACATTGGGAATGGATCCCGCGAGTGCAGGAAGTGGTCAAGGTGCCGGTGTTCGCCAACGGCGATATCTGGAGCGTTGAAGACTGGCGCCGTTGCCGCGAAATCAGCGGCGTGGAAGACATCATGCTGGGGCGTGGCCTGGTGTCGCGTCCTGATCTGGCGCGGCAAATCGCTGCCGCACGGGCCGGTGAAGAGGTGGTCGAGATGACCTGGGCCGAGCTGTTACCGCTGCTTCAGGACTTCTGGCTGCAAGCCAAAGCGCAGATGACGCCGCGCCAGTCGCCGGGTCGCTTGAAACAGTGGCTGGCGATGCTGACCCGCAATTATCCCGAAGCGGTGGAGCTGTTCACGGTCCTGCGTCGTGAGACTGAGCTGGATCAGGTGTCGCGTTTGCTGGGTCTGCAGGCGTGCGAAGCCGCCTGAAACCTTTTTTTGAAAAAAACACAAAAAATCTCTTGAAATGCAATCGGCGGTCCTTATCTAAGGATTACGCGATGCCGAATTCGGGTCGCGGAGACAAAAAACTTGCTGATTATTTTCAGGAGATTTGAATCATGAGTACTGCATTTTCCATGGCGCCACTGTTCCGTTCCTCGGTGGGCTTCGATCGTTTCAACGATCTGTTCGAGTCAGCACTGCGCAATGAGCCAGGCAGCACCTATCCACCGTACAACGTTGAAAAACATGGCGACGACGAATACCGCATCGTCGTCGCAGCAGCCGGCTTCCAGGAAGAAGACCTGGAGCTGCAAGTGGAGAAAGGTGTGCTGACCATCAGTGGTGGCAAACGTGACGCCAATGAAGACGTCACCTATCTGTACCAAGGCATCGCACAGCGCGCTTTCAAGCTGTCCTTCCGGTTGGCGGACCACATTGAAATCAAGGCCGCGGGCCTGAGCAATGGTCTGTTGAACATCGACCTGCTGCGGGTCGTGCCGGAGGAAGCGAAAGCCAAGCGTATCCCGATCAACGGGACGCAAAAACCGGCTCTGGAACACTGAGTCATCGCGATGAGAAAGGGCGCCACCGGCGCCCTTTTTTGTGCTCGTCATTTGAGCAGTTTCAGGAAGCCCTCCAGCGGCAGCGGCTGACTGTGCAGGTAGCCTTGATACAAGTGGCAGCCCAGCCCCTGCAAGAAATCGAGCTGTTCAGTGGTTTCGACACCTTCGGCAATCACCGTCAATTCAAGGCTGCGGGCCATGGCCACGATGGCGCGGATGATTTCCGCGTCGTTCGGATCGCTGGTCGCATCGCGGATGAACGACTGGTCGATCTTCAAGGTGTCCACCGGCAGGCGCTTGAGGTACGTCAGCGAGGAGTAGCCGGTGCCAAAGTCGTCCATGGCGAAACTGACGCCAAGTTTCTTCAGGCGGCGCATCTTGCTGATGGTGTCGTCCAGGTTCTGAATCACGATGCCTTCGGTGACCTCCAGCTTGAGCAGCGAATACGGCAGTCCATGGCTGCTCAGGGTTTGTTCAATCCGCTCGACAAAGTCGTTCTGGCGAAATTGCCGTGGGCTGATGTTCACGCAAAGGCTGAAGTTCAGCGGATCGATCAGGCCTCTATCGATCAATTGCCTGAAGGCCTGGCAGGTCTCATCGAGGATCCAGGCACCGACCTCAAGAATCAGCCCGCTGTCTTCCAGTACCTTGATGAATTCGCTGGGCGATTGCTCCCCCAGCCGCGGGTGGCGCCAGCGCACCAAGGCTTCGGCGCCGATAATGCGACCGTCCAGGGCGTCCACCTGAGGCTGGTATTGCACGCTGAACTCACCACGCGAAAGGGCCAGGCGCAGGTCGGTTTCCATCCGCAGGCGTTCACTGGCGGCTTTTTGCATGGTGTTGTGGAACATCTGCGTGGCATTGCGTCCCGAATCCTTGGCTCGGTACAGGGCAATGTCGGCACGCTTGAGCAGGTCGGTCGGGGTTGAGCCGTGATCGGGGATCAAGGCCACGCCGATGCTCGGGGTGACTTGCAGGCGCTGACCGTCGAGGAACATCGGCTCGGACAACAGCTCGCGCAGCGTGTCGGCCAACTCGCGAACCTGTTCGCTGACTTGGTTGCGCGTCCCTTCCAGGCCGCTCAACAGCACCACAAACTCATCGCCACCGAGTCGCGCCACGGTGTCTTCCATGCGCACACTGGCTTCGAGGCGCGCAGTGATGATTTTCAGCACGGTATCGCCCACCGGGTGACCGAGCGAGTCGTTGATGTGCTTGAAGTGGTCGAGATCGAGGAACAGCAAGGCGCCGCGCAGGTTATGGCGTTTCAGCAAGGCGATCTGCTGGCTTAGGCGATCCATCAGCAGGGCGCGGTTGGGCAGGTTGGTCAGTGGGTCGTGGTAGGCGAGGTGACGGATCTGCGCTTCGGCGTTTTTCAGCAGGCTGACGTCCCGGGCGGTCATCAGCAGGCAGGCGGTTTCGTTCAGGGTGATGGGCTCGATCGACACTTCGACGGTGAGAATTTCGCCGCGCTTGTTGCGGCCGAGCATTTCCTGGTGATGCACCCGGCCTTTGGCCTTCAGCGCGGCCAGCAGGGTTGAGCGTTGTTTTTCTTCGGCCCAGATGCCGATCTGATACACGGTTTTGCCCACCACTTCGTCGGCGCTGTAGCCGGTCAAGCGGCAGAAGCCGTCGTTGACCTCCAGGTAGCGTCCGCTGTCGCGCTCGGTGATGGTGATGGCGTCGGGGCTGGAGTGAAACGCCTTGGCGAATTTCTCTTCACTGGCCTTGAGGGCGGCCTCCGAGCGCTGCTGCTGGGTGATATCGCGCAAGGTGGTGACAATGCACGGTTCGTTGCCGACGCTGATCTGACGGCTGGAAATCACGCAGGTCAAGGGTTGCCCGTCCTTGTGGTGAACAATGATTGCGACGTTGTTCAGCGCCTGTTCGCGAATCACCTGCTCGATGCGTTGCTGACGCTTCACCGAAGCGTCCCAGAGGCCAATCTCGTCGGCACTGCGGTCGATGACGTCGGTGGTGGTCCAGCCGAAGATCTGAGTGAAGGCGGGGTTGATCTCTATGAACTGGCCGGTGTCCTGGCGCGTCACGCAGATCGGGTCCGGGCTGACCTGAAACAGGCTGGCGAATTTTTCTTCGGAGGTGATCAGGCGCTGCTCGCGCTCCACCTGGTCGGTGATGTCGAGCAACGTACCGGCCATGCGCAGGGGGGCGCCGGACTCATCGCGATAGAGCCGTGCACGGCTTTCCAGGTAGCGCGAACTGCCGTCGGGTAATTGCACACGGTAAGTCAGTTGATAATTGCCGGCCGGACCTTCGCGGAGGCTGCGGTAGGCGTCGCGCATGCTGTCGCGTTCATCGTCCGGCACGCCTTCGAAAAACGCGTCGAAGGGCTCGTGAAAGGGGATCGGGTCCAGGCCATGCAGCTGTGCGGCACGGGCCGAGCCATAGAGCATGCCGCTGGGAATGTGCCAGTCCCAGGTGCCGAGTTGCGCCGAGTCGAGGGCCAGGTCCAGGCGCTCCTGACTGTCTTTGAGCGCTTGCTCGGCGAGTTTGCGTTCGCTGGTGTCGAGGAAAGTGCTGAGCAGGTAGGGCTGGCCTTCGAGTTCAACCTTTTGCGCGCTGAGAATGCCATCGTGGACCTGGCCGTTGCTGGCGCGAAACTGCACCTCCATGCTGACCAGCTCGCCCTTGGCCTTGGTTGCCTTGACCAGTTTGGCGCGTTGTTCCGGGTTCACCCAAAGGCCCAGCTCCAGTGTCGTGCGGCCGATCACGCTGTGCACGGGCCAGCCAAACAGGCTTTCGAAGTATTGATTGGCTTCGCTGATCAGGCCGTCTTCCTGGCGAGTCAGCAACACCATGTTCGGGCATAGATGAAATAGTGTTGCGAAACGTTTCTCCGAGCTGCTCAGGGCCTGTTCGCGTTGGCGTTGATGGGTGATCTCGCGGATTACCCCGATCATCCGTGGCCGGCCTTGCTTGTCCGGTATCAGGCTGCCGTTGATCTCCAGCCAGTGCAGGCTGCCGTCGGGCCAGCGGATTCGGTGATGCATCGCCTGTTCCAGCGGTGCGCCGGCCACTACGGCGTTAAAGGCTCGCAGGGTTTTGGCGCGATCCTCCACCGGCAGCAGATCCAGGTATTCCAGGTCGGCTGGCAGTGGTTTTTTTGGGTCAAACCCGAACAAGGCTTGAGTCCCACGTGACCAACTGATCAGCCCGCGTTCAATGTCCCAGTACCAGGCGCCCAAGCGTGCACCGTTCAAGGCGGCGAGCAGTTGTGGCGCGCTCTCCCAACTCTGCTCCGAGGTACGCGGGTCGAGCGCCTGAATGCGCGGCATTTGGGGCGTGCGTGAGCGAGTGCGGTCAGCAGATTTGGGCATGGGTAACAAGCCTTGGGCTGAATTGGGTGTTTGGCGCTGGGAATTTCAACCTTAAAGGATTAGCACAACTTAGCCGTGAGTCCGTGGCAAATCGATTTGTGCGTCCAACAAGGCCATGAAAGCCCGTGCAGCATTCGACAGCGTCCGTTCGGTGTGCACGATATAGCCTAGCTGGCGAGTGAGCTGTATGCCCGGTAAAGGAATGCGTGCCACTTGATCATCGAGCATGGTGCGCGGCAACACGCTCCAGGCCAGGCCAATGGAAACCATCATCTTGATAGTTTCCAGATAGTTAGTGCTCATCGCGATGTTCGGTGTCAGCCCCTGGGCTTCGAAGAGTCGTTGCACGATGTGGTGGGTAAAGGTGTTGCCACCGGGGAAAACCGCCGGATGACGGGCGATATCGGTCAGGCTGACCGCACCGTTACTGATCAGTGAGTGTTCGGGGGCTGCCACAAAGTCCAGTGGGTCATCCCATACCGGCGTGGCTTTCACCAGCGTGTGTGGCTCGGGTGCCAGGGTAATCACCGCCAGTTCGGCGCGGCCGTGAAGAATTTCCTCGTAGGCGACTTCCGAATCGAGGAACTGAATATCCAGCGCAACCTCAGGGTAGCGTCGGGTGAACGCCCGCAGCAAGGGCGGCAGGCGGTGCAGGCCGATGTGATGACTGGTCGCCAGGGTCAGGCGGCCAGTCACTTCGCCGGTCAGGTTGGTCAGCGCCCGGCGTGTGTCATCCAGTACATTCAGAATCTGATAAGCGCGCGGCAGCAGGGCGCGTCCGGCCTCGGTCAGGCTGACTTCGCGGCCCAGTCGATCAAACAGCCGTACATTGAGCTGCTGTTCCAGCCCGGCGATGCGTTTGCTGATGGCTGGCTGGGTCAGGTGCAGCCGTTCGCCCGCGCCGGAAAAGCTGCCGGTCTCGGCGATGGCTATAAAAGCATTGAGGTTGGCCAGGTCCATGGTCGTATTCCAGTTGGTTATCCAAAGCATAAAAAATATGAATTTGAGTTATTTAATGTAACCCCATAGGATCGACCTCACAAGCCAAGGGGTTATTGATTCGCTTCAGTAATCCAGGGCATAGAAACAAGCTGATGAGGAAACGTCTGATGGCCGGCAAAACGCTCTACGACAAGCTCTGGGATTCGCATTTGGTCAAGCAGCGCGACGATGGTTCGGCGCTGATCTACATCGATCGCCACATCATTCACGAAGTGACCTCGCCGCAGGCCTTCGAAGGTCTGCGTCTGGCCGGGCGCAAGCCGTGGCGCATCGATGCCAACATCGCGACCCCGGACCACAACGTACCGACGACTCCTGAGCGCAAGGGCGGCATTGCTGCCATCGCTGACGAAGTCTCGCGTTTGCAGGTTCAGACCCTCGATGACAACTGTGACGAATACGGCATCGTCGAATTCAAGATGAATGACGTGCGTCAAGGCATCGTCCACGTCATCGGTCCAGAGCAGGGTGCAACCTTGCCGGGCATGACCGTGGTCTGCGGTGACTCCCATACCTCGACCCACGGCGCTTTCGGCGCGTTGGCTCACGGTATCGGCACTTCCGAGGTCGAGCACGTGCTCGCCACCCAGTGCCTGGTCGCCAAGAAAATGAAGAACATGCGGGTATCGGTTGAAGGAAAATTGCCGTTCGGCGTGACCGCCAAGGACATCGTTCTGGCCGTTATCGGCAAGATCGGCACTGCCGGCGGTAACGGCCACGCGATCGAATTCGCCGGTAGCGCGATTCGCGAGTTGTCGGTCGAAGGCCGCATGACCATCTGCAACATGTCCATCGAAGCCGGTGCGCGAGTTGGTTTGGTTGCCGCTGACGAAAAGACCGTTGCCTACGTCAAGGGGCGTCCGTTCGCACCGAAAGGCGCTGAATGGGACTTGGCTGTCGAAGCCTGGAAAGACCTGGTGTCCGATGCGGACGCGAAGTTCGACACCATCGTTGAACTCGACGCTGCGCAGATCAAGCCGCAAGTCAGCTGGGGCACGTCCCCGGAAATGGTTCTCGCCGTCGATCAGAACGTGCCGGACCCGGCTAAAGAGATGGACCTGGTCAAGCGCGACTCGATCGTCCGCGCCTTGAAGTACATGGGTTTGACCGCCAATCAGGCGATCACCGACATTCAACTGGACCGCGTGTTCATTGGCTCCTGCACCAACTCGCGGATCGAAGATTTGCGTGCTGCGGCGGTGATCGCCAAGGGCCGCAAAGTAGCCTCGACCATCAAGCAAGCCATTGTGGTGCCGGGTTCGGGCCTGGTGAAGGCGCAAGCCGAAGCCGAGGGGCTGGACAAGATTTTCCTCGAGGCCGGTTTCGAATGGCGTGAGCCTGGGTGCTCGATGTGCCTGGCAATGAACCCGGACCGTTTGGAGTCCGGCGAGCATTGCGCATCGACCTCCAACCGTAACTTCGAAGGCCGTCAGGGCGCCGGTGGCCGTACGCACCTGGTGAGCCCGGCAATGGCCGCCGCCGCCGCTGTCAACGGTCGTTTCGTCGACGTCCGTGAATTGATCTGAAGGAGCGCAGCATGAAAGCTTTTACCCAGCACACTGGTCTTGTCGCGCCTTTGGATCGTGCCAACGTCGACACCGACCAAATCATTCCCAAGCAGTTCTTGAAGTCGATCAAGCGCACCGGTTTCGGTCCGAACCTGTTCGATGAGTGGCGTTACCTGGATGTCGGGCAACCGTATCAGGACAACTCCAAGCGTCCGCTGAACAAGGACTTCGTGCTCAACGCCGAGCGTTATCAAGGTGCCAGCGTGTTGCTCGCCCGGGAAAACTTCGGCTGCGGTTCGAGCCGCGAGCACGCGCCATGGGCCCTGGAAGAGTACGGTTTTCGCAGCATCATCGCGCCGAGCTACGCCGACATCTTCTTCAACAACAGCTTCAAGAACGGCTTGCTGCCGATCATCCTGAGCGACGCTGAAGTCGACGAATTGTTTGCGCAAGTGGAAGCCAATCCGGGCTACCAGTTGCAGATCGACTTGCAGGCCCAGACCGTGACCCGTCCTGACGGCAAGGTCCTGAGTTTCGAAATCGATGCTTTCCGCAAACACTGCCTGCTCAATGGCCTGGACGATATCGGCCTGACCTTGCAGGACGGCGATGCGATTGCCGCGTTCGAAGCCAGGCACCGCGCCAGCCAGCCATGGTTGTTCCGCGACGCGTGATTGTGTGTAAGGCGTAATGACGCCATCGCGAGCAAGCTCGGCTCCTGCATGGGAATGAATGCGTTGCTCTTGTAGGAGCAAGGCTTGCTCGCGATGGGGCCCGCACAAACAACTCAAGACTCACCCCTTAAGGAAGTCATCATGACCAGCACCGCCCAGCACAGCGACGTAGTACAAAAGCAATTCGGTGAACAGGCTGCCGCCTACCTGAGCAGTGCAGTACACGCACAGGGCACCGAATTCGCACTGCTACAGGCCGAGCTGGCGGGTCGCAGTGATGCGCGAGTGCTGGACCTGGGCTGCGGCGCCGGTCATGTGAGTTTTCATGTGGCTGCGCTGGTCAAGGAAGTGGTCGCCTATGACCTGTCGCAGCAGATGCTCGACGTGGTGGCTGGCGCCGCAGTTGATCGTGGTCTGAACAATGTGACCACCGTGCTCGGTGCGGCGGAGCGCCTGCCGTTTGCCGAGGGTGAATTTGATTTCGTCTTCAGCCGTTATTCGGCGCACCATTGGAGCGACCTTGGCTTGGCCTTGCGCGAAGTGCGCCGAGTGCTCAAGCCGGGTGGGGTAGCAGTATTTATTGATGTCTTGTCGCCGGGCAGTCCGTTGTTCGACACTTACCTGCAAAGTGTTGAAGTGCTGCGCGACACCAGCCACGTGCGTGATTATTCCGCCGGGGAGTGGTTGCGCCAGGTCAGCGAGGCGGGGTTGCATACCCGTAGCACCACGCGCCAGCGGCTGCGCCTGGAGTACAACTCCTGGGTCGAGCGCATGCGTACACCCCAGGCGTTGCGCGTGGCGATCCGCGAGTTGCAGCAGGCGATGGGCAACGAAGTTCGCGAGTATTTCGAGATTGAAGCCGATGGTTCGTTCAGCACCGATGTGCTGGTGCTGATGGCTGAACGATAAGCGCCGAGCGCTGGAATTTTTCCGGGCGCGCCCATGAGCGCGCCGACTGATGACATGAGGAACGCATGAGCAAGCAGATTCTGATTCTCCCAGGTGACGGTATTGGCCCGGAAATCATGACCGAAGCGGTCAAGGTGCTGGAACTGGCCAACGACAAGTTCGCACTGGATTTCGAGCTGAGCCACGACGTGATCGGCGGCGCGGCCATCGACAAGCACGGCGTGCCGTTGGCCGACGAAACCCTGGCCCGCGCGCGTGCTGCCGATGCGGTGCTGCTGGGTGCGGTGGGCGGTCCGAAATGGGACACCATCGAGCGTGACATTCGTCCAGAGCGCGGCTTGTTGAAGATTCGTGCGCAACTGGGCCTGTTCGGCAACCTGCGCCCGGCGATCCTGTACCCGCAACTGGCTGAAGCGTCGAGCCTGAAAGCCGAAATCGTCGCGGGCCTGGACATTCTGATCGTCCGTGAACTGACCGGCGGTATCTACTTCGGCGCACCGCGTGGTGTGCGCGAGTTGGAGAATGGCGAGCGTCAGGCGTATGACACCCTGCCATACAGCGAAAGTGAAATCCGCCGTATCGCCCGCGTCGGTTTCGACATGGCGCGCGTACGCGGCAAGAAGCTCTGCTCGGTCGACAAGGCCAACGTTCTGGCGTCCAGCCAGCTGTGGCGCGAAATCGTCGAGCAAGTGGCCAAGGACTACCCGGATGTCGAGCTGAGCCACATGTACGTCGACAACGCCGCCATGCAGCTGGTGCGTGCACCGAAGCAGTTCGACGTGATCGTCACCGATAACCTGTTCGGCGATATCCTGTCCGACGAAGCCTCGATGCTCACCGGTTCCATCGGCATGTTGCCGTCGGCCTCGCTGGATGCCAACAATAAAGGCATGTACGAGCCGTGCCACGGTTCGGCGCCGGACATTGCAGGCAAAGGCATCGCCAACCCGTTGGCGACGATTCTGTCGGTGTCGATGATGCTGCGTTACAGCTTCAACCAGTTGGTGGCCGCAGACGCTATCGAAAAGGCTGTCAGCCTGGTGTTGGACCAAGGGCTGCGCACAGGTGACATCTGGTCGCCGGGTTGCGTGAAAGTAGGTACGCAGGAAATGGGCGACGCAGTAGTCGCAGCGCTGCGGAATCTGTAATCTCTCTGGCCCCGCTTGTCGCTGATGCCGGCAAGCGAGCCCACTTTTTGTAAAAGGTGTAGTTGCGATGAAACGTGTAGGTCTGATCGGTTGGCGCGGTATGGTCGGTTCCGTGCTCATGCAGCGGATGCTGGAAGAGCAGGATTTCGATCTTATTGAACCGGTGTTTTTCACCACTTCCAATGTGGGTGGCCAAGGCCCGTCCGTGGGTAAGGATATTGCTCCGCTCAAGGACGCTTACAGCATTGAAGAGCTGAAAACCCTCGACGTGATTCTGACCTGCCAGGGTGGCGACTACACCAGCGAAGTCTTCCCGAAACTGCGCGAAGCCGGTTGGCAGGGTTACTGGATCGACGCCGCTTCCAGCCTGCGCATGCAGGATGACGCGGTGATCGTTCTGGACCCGGTGAACCGCAAGGTCATCGACCAGCAACTCGACGCGGGCACCAAGAACTACATCGGCGGCAACTGCACCGTCAGCCTGATGCTGATGGGTTTGGGCGGTCTGTTCGAAGCCGGTCTGGTGGAGTGGATGAGCGCCATGACCTATCAGGCGGCCTCCGGTGGCGGCGCGCAGCACATGCGTGAACTGATCAAGCAAATGGGTGTGACCCACGCAGCTGTCGCCGATCAACTGGCCGATCCGGCCAGCGCCATCCTCGACATCGACCGTCGTGTCGCCGAAGCCATGCGCAGCGATGCGTACCCGACCGAAAACTTCGGCGTACCATTGGCCGGCAGCCTGATCCCGTGGATCGACAAGGAACTGCCGAACGGTCAGAGCCGCGAAGAGTGGAAGGCCCAGGCCGAGACCAACAAGATCCTCGGTCGCTTCAAGAGCCCGATCCCGGTGGATGGCATCTGCGTGCGCATCGGCGCCATGCGTTGCCACAGCCAGGCGCTGACCATCAAGCTGAACAAAGATGTGCCGATCGCCGATATCGAAGGGCTGATCAGCCAGCACAACCCATGGGTCAAGCTGGTGCCGAACCAGCGCGAAATCAGTATGCAGGAGCTGAGCCCGACCAAGGTCACCGGCACCCTGAACGTACCGGTTGGCCGTCTGCGCAAGCTGAACATGGGTTCGCAGTTCGTCGGTGCTTTCACCGTCGGCGACCAACTGCTGTGGGGCGCGGCCGAACCGCTGCGTCGCATGCTGCGGATTCTGCTGGAGCGTTGATTCGCTGATGTAATGAAAAAGCCCGCATCTCGAAAGAGCTGCGGGTTTTTTTATGGCCGTTAGCGGGGGGGGATATTGTGTCGCCTGGTCGGCCGCCATCGCGGGCAAGCCTTGCTCCTACGAGGTTTGTGTTGGCCGCATTCCATTTGCACGACGCATAACCTGTAGGAGCAAGGCTTGCCCGCGATGAGGCCGGTACAGCTAATTCAAATTCCCCTGTGAATTGCCTGCATGCCAGTCACCCGGTAAAGTGCCGCTCCCCCCGTTTCGCCTGAGGTAGATCCATGAGCCAGTCCTTTGATATCGCCGTCGTCGGCGCCACCGGTACTGTCGGCGAAACACTCGTCCAGATCCTTGAAGAGCGCGACTTCCCGGTTGCCAACCTGCACCTGCTGGCCAGCAGTGAATCAGCAGGGCATTCGGTGCCGTTTCGCGGCAAGAACGTACGGGTGCGGGAAGTCGACGAATTTGATTTCAGCAAGGTCCAGCTGGTGTTCTTCGCCGCCGGTCCTGCGGTCACCCTGAGCTTTGCGCCGCGTGCCACGGCCGCCGGTTGCGCGCTGATCGATTTGTCCGGCGCCTTGCCGGCGGAACAGGCACCGCAGGTGGTGCCGGAAGCTAACAGCCAAGTGCTGGCCGGTTTGAAAAAGCCGTTTCAGGTAAGCAGTCCAAGTGCATCGGCCACCACCCTGGCCGTGGTGCTGGCGCCATTGCGCGAATTGCTCGACCTGCAGCGAGTGACCGTCACTGCCAGCCTGGCCGTTTCCGCTCAGGGCCGCGAAGCAGTCAGCGAGCTGGCACGGCAGACAGCAGAACTGCTGAATGTTCGCCCGCTGGAGCCGCGTTTCTTTGATCGGCAAATGGCCTTCAACCTGCTGGCACAAGTCGGCACGCCGGATGCTCAGGGGCATACGCTGCTGGAAAAACGCCTGGTTCGAGAGCTGCGCGAGGTCATGGCGCAGCCTTTATTAAAGATTTCTGTCACTTGCATTCAAGCCCCGGTGTTTTTCGGCGATAGCTTTAGCGTGACCTTGCAGTCAGCCAAGGCTGTCGACCTGGCGGCGGTGAATGCTGCGCTTGAGGCGGCGCCGGGTGTCGAGCTGGTCGAGGCGGGCGATTACCCGACGCCGGTGGGCGATGCGGTAGGGCAGGACGTGGTCTACGTCGGTCGGGTTCGCAGCGGTATCGACGATCCGGCGGAACTTAACGTGTGGCTGACGTCAGATAACGTACGCAAAGGCGCTGCACTCAATGCGGTGCAGGTGGCTGAGTTGTTGATAAAAGACCTTGTGTAAAAGATACTTGGCAACAATTTGCAAATAGATTCTAGTCGTACAGGCCGCAAGGCCTGAATGCTGGAGGCGAGCCGCCATCAGGGGCTTCCAAGGGCATCAGTGAAATAAGCGCGCGCAGAGACTCTTCGAGGCTGCGCGCAATGCCTTACGGCAGCGGTATCAACACCTTCTCGCTTGCCGAGGAAAGTTCAACAAAGGATGAGGCTATGGTTCAAGTTCGCAAACTGGTGTTAGCAATAGCGGCCGCCTCGGCGCTGTCCTCCGGTATGGCGCATGCCCTCGGGCTTGGGGAATTGACCCTGAAGTCGACCCTGAACCAGCCCCTGGTGGCAGAAATCGAGTTGCTCGACGTCAAGGACCTCACCGCTGCCGAAGTGGTGCCGAGCCTGGCGTCGGCCGATGATTTCGCCAAGGCCGGGGTTGATCGTCAGGCGTTCCTCAACGACCTGACATTCACGCCAGTGCTCAATGCCAGCGGTAAAAGCATCCTGCGGGTGACTTCAAGTCAGCCACTCTCCGAGCCGATGGTGAAATTCCTGGTTCAGGTGATGTGGCCAAGCGGCCGACTGCTGCGCGACTACAGCGTACTGCTCGATCCGTCCAAATTCTCGCCGCAGACGGCTGACGCTGCTGCGCAATCCGCACCGGCTCAAGCGCCGGCGATCAACGCACCAGTGACTGGCGCGAGCAAGCCTAAACAGCACGTCACGACGCCGCGCGACACCTTGTGGGAAATCGCCGCGAAAGCACGCAATGGCGGCTCGATCCAGCAAACCATGCTGGCGATTCAGGCGCTGAACCCGAACGCCTTTATCGATGGCAACATCAATCGACTGAAAACCGGTCAGGTCTTGCGCCTGCCGGACGCCACACAAAGCACCAGCCTGCCACAGCCTAAAGCCATTGCCGAAGTCGCCGCGCAGAACACGGCCTGGCGTCAGGGGCGTCGCTCGGTTCACCGGGCGCAGGCGCAACAGCTTGATGCAACCAAGCGTGGGCATGATGTGGTCTCGCCGCAAGGCACTGCCAAGGACAAGTTGAGCCTGGTCTCGGCCGAATCCGGCAAGAAAGGTGGTAAAGGTGCAGCGGGCGATAGCAAGGCCATCAGCAATAAGCTGGCGGTAGCCCAGGAAGGCCTCGATACGACTCGTCGTGACAATGCCGAGCTGAAAAGCCGCATAACTGACTTGCAGAGTCAGATGGACAAACTCCAGCGCTTGATCGAGCTGAAAAATAATCAATTGGCCAAGATGCAGGCAGAAGGCGCGGGGGAAAACTCTGCTGCTCAACCTTCGGCACCGATCTCGGCTGATCTGGTTGCCCAGCCAGCGGCGGCGCCTGCACCCGCGGTAGTCCCAGAGGCAACGCCGGCCGCAGTGCCTGCCGAAGCGCCGATTCAGGCAACCCCGGCAGCGAGCGACGAGCAAAAGTACAACGAACTGCTGACCAATCCGATACTCCTGGGTCTGGTGGGTGGCGGTGCGGTGGTGGTGCTGTTGCTGCTGTTGTTGCTGGCGCGTCGGCGCAAGGCTCAACAGGAAGCCGAGAAGCACAAGCGCATGGCGAAGGCACTGGCTGAAGAGTCGGACTTGACGCAAGACTTCGATCTGCCGGAAAGCAGCTTCGAAGGCCTCGAAGTGCCTCCGCCAGTCGTCAAGCTTGCAACGCCTCCAGCTCCAGCTCCAGCTCCATCTCCAGTCGTGGCGCCGGTGGTAGTGACGCCGCCGATTGCTGCACCATTGGTCGCGCCGGCGGCCGAGCGTTCGGACGATGTCCTGGCGCAAGCCCAGTCGCATATCAATGCCGGGCGTTTGAATCAGGCTGCCAGCCTGCTTGAAGAGGGTATCAAGCAAGAGCCGCAACGCAGCGACCTGCGCTTGAAGCTGATGGAAGTCTACGGCCAGCAGGGCGATCGCAGTGCGTTCGTGGCGCAAGAGCGTCAGCTGGTGGCCAATGGCAAAAATCATGCTGACGTTGAGCAGCTGAAAAGCCGCTTTCCGGCGATGGTTGCCGTGGCAGCTGTTGGCGGCATCGCCGCCGCAGCGGTTGCCGCCGAGCTGGATGCGCAGTACGTCAAGGACCTGCTGCACGAGGAGCCCAAGGCGCCGGAGCCTGAAGCTGCACCGGCCGATGATGACTTCGACAGCGCCTTCGATCTGAGTCTGGACGATCTGGAGGCCGCATCGCCAACGGTCGTTACGCCAGAGACGCCGGAGCCGGCGCTGGATCTGGACGCTTTTCCGCTCGATGACGATCTGAGCTTCGAATCTGTTCTGCAACAGCAGACCGAAGCCAAGGACAGCCTGGATGATCTGTCGGATTTCGACCTTGATCTGGGTGGCGACGTGCCGGATGCAACGCTGGCCGATGACGAGTTCCTGCTCAACCTCGACGACGATCTGAAAGACCTGCCAGTAGTCGAGTCGCCGGCAGTCACAGAAGCGGCGCTTGATGATCTGGAGTTGCCGGCCGATTTCGATCTGTCCCTGGCAGATGAAATCGATGCTCACGCCAAGCCTGAGCCGGACGACTTTATGTCCGAACTGGACGACGTCAATGCCGAGCTGGATCGTTTGTCCGGTAGCCTGGAGCATCCGCCTATCGCTGCGCCAAGCTTCACCGCTGAAGATGCGGCGGCGGGGATGGAGATGGAGATGGGTGAGCCCGATTTCGATTTCCTCTCGGGCACTGACGAAGTCGCGACCAAGCTGGACCTGGCGCAGGCTTACATCGACATGGGTGACAACGACGGCGCGCGGGACATCCTCGGTGAGGTGCTCAGCGAGGGTAATGACGGTCAGAAGAGCGAAGCCAAGGACATGTTGGCGCGTATGGCCTGATGACTGGTAACGCATAACAAAAACGGCAGCCCATCGAGGCTGCCGTTTTTGTTTCGGGGGTTTAGGGATTGGTCACATAACCTGTGGTGAGGGAGCTTGCTCCCGCCGGGTTGCGAAGCGACCCCGAAATCTGCAATCGCATTCTTTCAGGTACTCCTCGCCAGAAGGCTTTACGACTGCTTCGCAATCGAGCGGGAGCAAGCTTCCTCGCCACAAGTGCATCACCTTAAGCCAGCAAGTCTTCGTAAAACGCACCGAACGGTCGGGTAGGGTGGGCCAGCTGGATTTCGAGGATCCACAGTCCGACATTCGGGCAGGCGTCGAAATCGCCCAGATCGCCGGCGCGATAGATCGCGTGGGGGAAGTCGCTGACCCTGTGGCCCTTGATGTCCAGGTTCAATACCCAGCCCATCGCGGATGCCTGTTCTTCTGCGTAGCGATACAGCTCGGGGCCGGCAACCTGGTGGGTTCGCCAGTAATCGTGGACCTGATCGAACAGGGTTTTGGCGGCCGCTGCACAGGCCTGCATTTCAGGGTCGTTGCCGGTGGTGAACGTGGCGCCACAGTCGCCCTCGTGGCGATCCCACACAACCCCCAGGTCAATGAAGAAAATATCGTTTTCGCCCAGCACCGGATCGCCGCTGGAGGGCTGCTTGAAGGTTTTCAGGGTGTTCTCGCCGAAGCGGATCTTGGTCGGGTGCCAGATGCGGTCCATGCCCAGCTCGGTCAGTACTTCAAGCCCCATCTGCAGGGCTTCGGACTCGAGCATGCCGGGCTTTATCCGGCGAGCCATTTCTTCGATGGCCTCCCAGGTCTTGCGTTTGGCGTGGAGCATTCCCTCCAGGCTGTAGGCCAATCCAACGGCTTCCTTTTGTATGGCGCTCATGTGTCAGGTCTCGTCAGGTTCTTGGTTTTCGTTATGTATTTATCTATATAGCGAAACTGCGGCAGCGCATGCAAATGTCAAATCGCTTATCGGGGCCCGAACAAAAAACACCATGAACATGGCGTCCCGGCACCACGGCCTTATAATGCCTGCCTTTGCGTAGATCAGCAGGCTGTCATTCCTTGGCAAATATAGATAACCCGGCCGCCGAAATGGCGGCCGACGGCTTTTTCCGGATCGCGTTGGGCGTTGAATACAAAGGCTCGCGCTACCGTGGCTGGCAGCGTCAGGCGTCCGGTGTGGCCACCGTGCAGCTAGCCCTCGAAACGGCGCTGTCGAAGGTCGCGGACTCGCCGGTGTCCTTGCACTGCGCGGGTCGCACCGACGCCGGCGTGCATGCCTGTGGCCAGGTGGTGCATTTCGATACCCAGGTCGACCGTTCGTTGAAGGCCTGGGTTATGGGTGCCAACATCAACTTGCCCCACGACATCAGTGTCAGTTGGGCCAAGGTCATGCCCGCGCACTTTCATGCGCGTTTCAAGGCGATTGCCCGGCGTTATCGGTATGTGATCTACAACGATCAGATCCGTCCGGCGCACCTCAACGAAGAGGTCACCTGGAATCACCGGCCGCTGGATGTCCAGCGCATGGCTGAGGCGGCGCAACATCTGATCGGTACCCACGACTTCAGCGCTTTCCGCGCCGGACAGTGCCAGGCCAAGTCGCCGATCAAGGAAATCCATCACCTGCGCGTCACCCGGCACGGCAAGATGATCGTGCTGGATATCCGCGCCAGTGCGTTCCTGCATCACATGGTGCGCAATATCGCCGGCGTGCTGATGACCATCGGTGCCGGTGAGCGTCCGGTGGAGTGGGCCAAAGAAGTGCTGGAAAGCCGGGTCCGCCGTACCGGTGGCGTCACGGCCCATCCATTCGGGCTGTACCTGGTGCAGGTCGAGTACCGCGACGAGTTCGAGTTGCCCGAGCGTTACATCGGTCCGCACTTCCTGACCGGCTTCTCGGAACTTGACGGCTGACGCCCTCGAATGCATTTGCTACCATCCGGGACTTTCCCGGATTTGCCCTGAGGTTCAAACGACATGTCAGCCGTTCGCAGCAAAATTTGTGGGATTACCCGCATTGAAGATGCGTTGGCAGCGGTTGAAGCCGGGGCGGACGCAATCGGTTTGGTGTTCTATGCCAAAAGCCCGCGAGCGGTAACGGTGCAGCAGGCTCGGGCGATCATCGCCGCGTTGCCGCCATTCGTGACCACGGTGGGCTTGTTCGTCAACGCCAGCCGCTGCGAACTCGGTGAGATTCTCGACGCGGTGCCGCTGGACCTGTTGCAGTTCCACGGCGACGAAACCCCGGCCGATTGCGAGGGTTACCATCGACCGTACATCAAGGCATTGCGGGTCAAGGCGGGCGACGACATCGCTGCCAGTTGCGATCTTTACGCTAAAGCCAGCGGCATTTTGCTCGATACCTATGTCGAAGGTGTTCCCGGTGGAACCGGCGAGGCCTTTGACTGGTCATTGATACCGCAAGGTTTGAGCAAGCCGATCATCCTTGCAGGCGGGCTGTCGGCGGCTAATGTCGCCGAGGCCATTGCCCGGGTTCACCCGTACGCGGTGGACGTCAGCGGTGGGGTAGAGCAGAGCAAGGGCATCAAGGATCACGCGAAGATTCGCGCGTTTATACAGGCAGTGCGCACTAGCGTGTAGTCGATGTGACGGCTGGCAGTCTGCCGCCGTCCATTGCACTGTTACGAAACAGGTGTACTGCATAAGGCAGGCATGGCTGAGGGTTGTTGGGTTGTACGAAGGTCAGTCTTGCTGACCCGGCTGTCCACCGATCATCGCCGCACACATGAATTTAGCTCAAGGGCATACGCGGGGCTGCGAACCAGAGCGTTCGAGCCGCCGGTACTGGAGAAAGAAAGCATGAGCAACTGGTTAGTAGACAAACTGATCCCTTCGATCATGCGTTCCGAGGTGAAGAAAAGCTCGGTGCCTGAAGGCCTGTGGCACAAGTGCCCGTCCTGCGAGGCGGTGTTGTATCGTCCAGAGCTGGAAAAGACCCTGGATGTTTGCCCCAAGTGCAACCACCACATGCGCATCGGCGCACGTGCACGGATCGACATCTTCCTTGACGCCGAAGGCCGTGCCGAACTGGGCGCTGACCTGGAGCCGGTTGACCGTCTGAAATTCCGCGACGGCAAGAAGTACAAGGATCGCCTGACCGCTGCGCAGAAGCAGACCGGCGAAAAAGACGCACTGATCTCCATGAGCGGTACCCTGCTGGGCATGCCGGTGGTGGTGTCGGCGTTCGAATTCTCCTTCATGGGCGGTTCGATGGGCGCGATCGTTGGCGAGCGCTTCGTGCGTGCGGCCAACTACGCGCTGGAAAATCGTTGCCCGATGATCTGCTTCGCCGCTTCCGGCGGTGCGCGGATGCAGGAAGCGCTGATCTCGCTGATGCAAATGGCCAAGACCTCCGCGGTACTGGCGCGTCTGCGCGAAGAAGGCATTCCATTCATCTCCGTGCTGACCGACCCGGTCTACGGCGGTGTTTCCGCCAGTCTGGCGATGCTCGGCGACGTGATTGTCGGTGAGCCAAAAGCCCTGATCGGCTTCGCCGGTCCGCGCGTTATCGAGCAGACCGTGCGTGAAAAACTGCCGGAAGGCTTCCAGCGCAGCGAATTCCTGCTGGAGCACGGCGCGATCGACATGATCATTGCGCGTCAGGAGTTGCGTCCGCGTCTGGGTAACCTGCTGGCACAACTGATGGGTCTGCCGACGCCTGAGTTCGTGGCTGCGCCCGTCGAGCCAATCGTGGTTCCGCCGGTGCCTGCAAACCTATGACCGAACGTACCCTTGGCGACTGGCTCGCCTACCTTGAGCAGTTGCATCCGTCAGCCATCGATATGGGGCTTGCGCGCTCGCAAGAGGTAGCCTCCCGGATGGGATTGGGCAAGCCAGCGCCTCGGGTGATCACGGTCACCGGCACCAACGGCAAAGGGTCTACCTGTGCGTTCGTGGCATCATTGCTGCGGGCGCAGGGACTCACGGTCGGTGTCTACAATTCTCCGCACCTGCTGCGTTACAACGAGCGGGTGCAGATCAATGGCGTCGAAGCCACTGATGCGCAGTTGTGCGAAGCCTTTGCGGCAGTCGACGCCGGGCGCGGTGAAATTTCCCTGACCTACTTTGAAGTGGGCACTCTGGCGGCGTTCTGGTTGTTTCAGCGTGCAGGTCTGGATGCGGTGGTGCTGGAAGTCGGCCTCGGCGGACGCCTGGATACCGTCAATCTGGTGGATGCCGATGTCGCACTGGTCACCAGCATTGGCGTTGATCACGCCGATTATCTCGGTAATACCCGCGAATCCGTTGCCTTCGAAAAGGCTGGCATCTTCCGTCAGGGCGCGCCTGCGCTCTGTGGTGACCTCAATCCGCCTCAACCCCTGCTGGATAAAGTGCGCGAGCTCAATTGCCCGTTCTTCTTGCGGGGGCGTGATTTCGATTTGGGCGTTACCGAGCAGAACTGGCAGTGGCGGGGCGTCGATCCCCAAGGGCGTGCGATAGAACTGCACGATTTGCCGCTGCTTGATCTGCCGATGGAAAACGCCGCGCTGGCGTTGCAGGCTTATGCGCTGCTGGGTTTGCCATGGCAGGCCGAGCAAATTGTCGCTGCGTTGAAAGCAACGAAAGTGGTCGGGCGTCTGGATCGCCGCCAGTTCAACTGGCACGGCAAGCGCCTGAACCTGATGCTGGATGTGGGTCATAACCCGCATGCGGCCGAGTATCTGGCCCAGCGTTTGGTTCGCCGGCCAATAGCGGGTCGACGGTTGGCAGTATTTGGTTTGTTGGCTGACAAGGATCTCGATGGAGTTGTCGGCGAATTGAGTGGTAGTGTCCAGCATTGGGCTGTCGCCCCGCTCGATTCTGCGCGCGCACGTCCGGTTGCGGATTTGCAGGTTGCGTTGCAGAACCTTGGGGCGTCGGTAACATCCTATGCAAGTGTCGCCGATGCCCTGGAAGGGCAGTGTGCGCTGGCAACGGCAGAAGATGAAATTCTGCTGTTCGGATCATTTTATTGTGTTGCCGAGGCCCTCGAATGGTTGGCTCGGCGCTCCACGGAGGAAGCTGCACATGGCTTTGCTGGATAACGCGTACAAGCAGCGGATGGTTGGGGCTCTGGTTCTGGTGGCATTGGCGGTGATTTTCTTGCCAATGCTGTTTTCCCGGGAAGATGAGCAGCGTCAGGTGGTGGTTCATGCCCCGGCTGCACCTCAAGCCCCGGCAATGCCGCAGGTGCAGATCGAGCCCGTGGTGGTGCCGGAGCCGCAAGCGTTGCCGCAGGAGCCGGTTCCAAGTGATGAAGAGATTACTGCCGAACAAGCACCGCCCAAGCCGGTTGCCCCCAGCGCTCCCATCGCACCAGCCCCGGTTGTCGCTAAACCGGTAACGCCACCGCCTGCGCCCAAACCGGCAGCAGCGCCGGCGCAACCGATCGCCGCGGCGCCGAGCAAGCCTGACACCAGCCAGAGTCGCGTCGATGCCAATGGCCTGTCGGTCAGTTGGTCGGTGCAGTTGGCCAGCCTGTCGAGCCGTGAAAGTGCCGAAAGCTTGCAGAAAACCCTGCGTAGCCAGGGTTACAATGCCTACATCCGTACCGCCGATGGCAAGAACCGGGTGTTTGTCGGTCCGTTGATCGAGCGTGCAGAGGCTGATCGCCTGCGTGACCTGCTGGGTCGGCAGCAGAACCTCAAGGGCTTTGTCGTTCGCTTTCAGCCTGAGCGCGGCTAACGCTAACTGACTGATTTCAAATGCACTTGCAATCGCAGCTTACCGACAGCCATGGGCTCTGCTAAAATGCGCCGCCTTATCCGTCTGTAGGCTGCACTGTGCCATTTACCTGGGTTGACTGGGCGATCGTCGCGATCGTCGCCATCTCCGCTTTGATTAGTCTGAGCCGCGGCTTCGTCAAGGAAGCCTTGTCGCTGCTGACCTGGATCATCGCAGGAGCTGTTGCCTGGATGTTCGGTGGCTCACTGTCCGAGTACCTCGCCGGATACATCGAAACACCGTCGGCTCGCGTGATCGCGGGCTGTGCCATCATTTTTGTCGCCACCTTAATAGTGGGCGCAATGATCAATTACCTTATCAGCGAGCTGGTTCGCGTCACCGGCCTGTCCGGGACCGACCGTTTTCTTGGCATGGCCTTCGGCGCAGCGCGTGGCGCGTTGCTGGTGGTCACCGCCGTCGGGCTCTTGAGTCTGGGCCCGGTACAGCAGGATAAGTGGTGGCAGGAGTCAAGGCTCGTGCCACAATTTCTATTGGTTGCAGACTGGTCCAAAAACCTCATATTAGGGTGGAGCAGTCAGTGGCTGGCCAGCGGTATCAGCGTACCCGCTGACATACCGTTCAAGGAGCATCTCTTGCCGACGGCCAAAACGCCGCAGTGAGATGTGTTCAGTTCAGTTTCATTAAGTAGGGGTTGCGTCGCATGTGTGGCATCGTCGGTATCGTCGGTAAGTCGAACGTCAATCAGGCGCTGTATGACGCGCTAACCGTCCTCCAGCACCGCGGCCAGGACGCTGCCGGTATCGTGACCAGCCATGATGGCCGGTTATTCCTGCGCAAGGACAACGGTCTGGTTCGTGACGTGTTTCATCAGCGTCACATGCAGCGCCTGGTCGGTCACATGGGTATTGGCCATGTGCGTTATCCGACTGCGGGCAGCTCGACTTCGGCCGAAGCTCAACCGTTTTACGTCAACTCGCCGTATGGCATCACCCTGGCGCACAACGGTAATCTGACCAATGTTGAACAGCTGGCCAAGGAGATTTACGAATCTGACCTGCGCCACGTCAACACCAACTCCGATTCGGAAGTGCTGCTCAACGTGTTCGCTCACGAGCTGGCCCAGCGCGGCAAGTTGCAGCCAACCGAAGAAGACGTGTTTGCGGCCGTCACCGACGTGCACAACCGTTGCGTGGGTGGTTACGCAGTCGTTGCGATGGTGACCGGTTACGGCATCGTCGGTTTCCGTGATCCGCACGGCATCCGCCCGATCGTCTTCGGCCAGCGTCATACCGACGAAGGCGTCGAATACATGATCGCCTCCGAAAGCGTTTCCCTGGACGTGCTCGGTTTCACCCTGATTCGCGACCTCGCGCCGGGCGAAGCGGTCTACATCACTGAAGACGGCAAGCTGCACACCCGTCAGTGCGCGACCAACCCATCGCTGACTCCATGCATTTTCGAACACGTCTACCTGGCGCGTCCGGATTCGATCATCGATGGCGTTTCGGTTTACAAGGCTCGCCTGCGCATGGGTGAGAAACTCGCCGAGAAGATCCTGCGCGAGCGTCCGGAGCATGACATCGACGTGGTCATCCCGATTCCGGATACCAGCCGCACCGCGGCGCTGGAGCTGGCGAACCATCTGGGCGTGAAGTTCCGCGAAGGCTTCGTGAAGAACCGCTACATCGGCCGGACCTTCATCATGCCGGGCCAGGCCGCACGGAAAAAATCCGTACGCCAGAAGCTCAACGCTATCGAGCTGGAATTCCGCGGCAAGAACGTGATGCTGGTGGATGACTCGATCGTTCGCGGCACCACCTGCAAGCAGATCATCCAGATGGCTCGCGAAGCCGGCGCCAAAAACGTCTACTTCTGCTCGGCAGCGCCAGCCGTGCGTTACCCGAACGTGTATGGCATCGACATGCCAAGCGCCCACGAGTTGATCGCTCACAATCGTACGACTCAAGACGTGGCTGATCTGATCGGCGCTGATTGGCTCATCTATCAGGACCTGCCTGACTTGATCGAAGCGGTCGGTGGCGGCAAGATCAAGATCGAGAACTTCGATTGTGCGGTGTTCGACGGCAAGTACGTCACCGGTGACGTCGACGAGGCTTACCTGAACAAGATCGAGCAGGCACGTAACGATGCCTCCAAGGTCAAGACGCAGGCAGTCAGTGCGATCATCGATCTGTACAACAACTGAGTTTCTACCGGCCCTGAGGGGCCGGTTTTGTATCTATCAATAAAGAACAAGGCAAGGAGTGACAGCATGAGTCAGGAGTGGGATGCCGGTCGGCTGGACAGCGACCTCGATGGCGTAGCGTTCGATACCCTGGCCGTACGCGCCGGTCAGCACCGTACGCCGGAAGGCGAACACGGTGATCCGATGTTCTTCACTTCGAGCTACGTGTTCCGTACCGCTGCCGATGCGGCGGCACGCTTCGCTGGCGAGGTGCCGGGCAACGTTTACTCGCGCTACACCAACCCGACCGTTCGCTCGTTCGAAGAGCGGATTGCCGCTCTCGAGGGTGCCGAGCAGGCAGTCGCAACGGCTACTGGTATGGCTGCGATCCTTGCGGTGGTGATGAGCCTGTGCAGTGCTGGCGATCATGTGCTGGTCTCGCGCAGCGTGTTCGGCTCGACCATCAGCCTGTTTGAAAAGTACTTCAAGCGTTTTGGCATCGAAGTCGATTATGTGCCTCTGGCTGAGCTGTCCGGCTGGGACGCGGCAATCAAGGCCAACACCAAATTGCTGTTCGTCGAATCGCCGTCCAATCCTTTGGCCGAGTTGGTGGACATTGCTGCGTTGTCGAAAATCGCTCACGCCAAGGGCGCGATGCTGGTGGTCGACAACTGCTTCTGCACGCCAGCCTTGCAGCAGCCGCTGAAGCTCGGTGCGGACGTGGTCGTGCATTCGGCTACCAAGTTCATCGACGGCCAGGGTCGTTGCATGGGCGGTGTGGTGGCCGGTCGTAGCGAGCAGATGAAAGAGATCGTCGGCTTCCTGCGCACCGCCGGGCCGACCTTGAGCCCGTTCAACGCCTGGATCTTCCTCAAGGGTCTGGAAACGTTGAACCTGCGCATGAAGGCGCACTGCGCCAATGCCCAGCAGCTGGCCGAGTGGCTGGAGCAGCAGGACGGTATCGAGAAAGTCCATTACGCCGGCCTCAAGAGCCATCCGCAGCATGAGTTGGCCCAGCGTCAGCAGAAAGGTTTTGGCGCCGTGGTGAGTTTCGAGGTCAAGGGTGGCAAAGACGGTGCCTGGCGCTTTATCGATGCCACGCGTTTGATTTCAATCACCGCCAACCTCGGTGACAGCAAGACCACCATTACCCATCCGAGCACCACCTCTCACGGTCGCCTGGCGCCGCAAGAGCGTGAGGCGGCGGGGATTCGCGACAGCTTGATCCGCATTGCGGTCGGCCTCGAAGACGTGGCTGACCTGCAAGCGGATCTGGCGCGCGGGCTGGCTGCCTTGTGATCGAGTTGTCCGCGCCTGCAAGCGGCGCTAATGGCCGGGTTGCACTGGTTACCGGTGCTGCGCGCGGCATCGGTCTGGGGATTGCCGCCTGGCTGGTCAGCGAAGGCTGGCAGGTGGTGCTGACCGATCTGGACCGTGCGCGCGGCTCGAAGGTTGCCAAGGTGCTGGGCGACAACGCCTGCTTCATTGGCATGGACGTGGCCGATGAACAGCAGGTGGCTCAGGGCGTCGCCGAGGTGCTTGGGCAGTTCGGTCGCATCGACGCGCTGGTGTGCAATGCGGCCGTCGCCGATCCGCACAACATCACGCTGGAAAGCCTCGATCTGGCGTACTGGAATCGGGTGTTGGCGGTGAATCTCAGTGGGCCGATGCTGCTGGCCAAGCACTGTGCGCCTTACTTGCGTGCTCACAGCGGCGCCATCGTCAATCTGGCTTCGACCCGAGCGGCACAGTCGGAGCCGGATACCGAGGCTTACGCGGCGAGCAAGGGCGGTTTGCTGGCATTGACTCACGCCTTGGCCATCAGCCTGGGGCCAGAGATTCGGGTCAATGCAGTCAGTCCCGGCTGGATTGATACGCGTGATCCAGCGACGCGGCGTGCCGAACCGCTGAGTGATGCAGATCATGCTCAGCATCCGGCAGGCAGGGTAGGGACGGTCGAGGATGTGGCGGCGATGGTGGCCTGGCTACTGTCGAAGAATGCCGGATTTGTCACGGGCCAGGAGTTTGTGGTCGACGGTGGCATGACCAAGAAAATGATTTATGGCGATTAACCGAGGTTCCGGGGCGGGGCTGGAGAAGGCTTGAGGTTGAGGGTGTCGCGGATTGGCACCCCAGGAGATGACATGATTTTGTCTTTTTCAGAAAAACTTCAAGCAGGCTATTGACTTAGCTTCGGTATCTGCGTAAATTTCGCGGCCTCAGAGAAGCAAAGGGTGATTAGCTCAGCTGGGAGAGCGTCTGCCTTACAAGCAGAATGTCGGCGGTTCGATCCCGTCATCACCCACCACTTCTTGAGAGTCTTGCGAAAGCAGGAAGGAAGCTGTAAAAAGCCTCCACCGACGCGCAGCGGTAGTTCAGTCGGTTAGAATACCGGCCTGTCACGCCGGGGGTCGCGGGTTCGAGTCCCGTCCGCTGCGCCATATTTTCCAGATCGGGTTTTCCCGGTTTGAGATTGAAAAGCTTACAAGCTCTTCAATCCGACAAAGGTTCACACAGACGCAAGTCTGAGCGATACGCAGCGGTAGTTCAGTCGGTTAGAATACCGGCCTGTCACGCCGGGGGTCGCGGGTTCGAGTCCCGTCCGCTGCGCCATATCTGCCTCAAGGCCCACTGAACGCCTTGAAGCACGAAGAGAGCCACTGGCTACTTCGAGTCGATAGCAAAGACCCTGGTCGAAAGACCGGGGTTTTTTGTTTCTGAAATCTGGAATCCGAATGTTGGCTCCCGCCGTGCGTAGGAGCCAAGCTTGCTCCGGGCGGCGATCCGACGATAGCGATTTCAATGACGCCATCGCCGGCAAGCCGTGCTCCTACAAGTGTGCTGGCATTCAATCAGAAATCGAACTTGTCTCGCAGGCCGTAATACCAGGCGCCTAGCGCCGCAAACGGTGTGCGCAACAACTGGCCGCCAGGGAAAGGGTAGTGCGGCAGGTCGGCAAAGGCATCAAAGCGCTCTGCCTGGCCGCGCAAGGCTTCGGCCAGGACTTTGCCTGCCAGGTGCGTGTAAGTCACGCCATGGCCGCTACAGCCCTGGGAGTAATAGATGTTGTCGCCCAGGCGTCCGACCTGCGGCAGGCGCGACAAGGTCAGCAGGAAGTTGCCGGTCCAGGCGTAATCAATCTTCACATCCTTGAGCTGCGGGAAGGCCTTGAGCATCTTCGGTCGAATGATCGCTTCGATGTTCGCCGGATCCCGAGCGCCGTATACCACGCCGCCACCGAAGATCAGGCGCTTGTCGCCAGAAAGGCGATAGTAATCGAGCAAGTAGTTACAGTCCTCGACGCAGTAATCCTGTGGCAACAGACTCTTCGCCAGCTCATCGCCCAAGGGTTCGGTGGTGATCACCTGGGTGCCGCACGGCATTGATTTGGCGGCCAGCTCTGGAACCAGATTGCCCAGGTAGGCATTGCCGGCGACGATGATGAACTTGGCCCTGACCTTGCCTTGAGGCGTATGCACCACCGGATTGGCGCCACGCTCGATGCGTACGGCAGGTGACTGTTCGTAAATCGTCCCGCCCAGCGACTCGACGGCAGCGGCTTCACCCAGGGCCAGGTTGAGCGGGTGGATGTGGCCGCCACTCATGTCGAGCATGCCGCCCACGTATTGGTCGCAGGCGACGACCTCGCGAATGCGGCGCTTGTCCAGGAGTTCCAGCTGAGTGTGGCCGTAGCGTTCCCACAGGCGCTTCTGCGACTCCAGATGGCCCATCTACTTGCTGGTGATGGCTGCAAATACACCGCCGTCTTTCAGGTCGCACTGGATCTGGTATCTGGCCACTCGGTCGCGAATGATTTTGCCGCCTTCGAACGCCATCTGCCCGAGCATTTGCGCTTGCTTGGGGCCGACGCTACGTTCGATCACATCGATATCGCGGCTGTAGCTGTTAACGATCTGGCCACCGTTGCGGCCCGAAGCGCCGAAGCCGACTTTGGCTGCCTCCAGGACCGTCACCCGAAACCCGCTCTCCAGTAGAAACAATGCGCTGGACAGGCCGGTATAGCCCGCACCAATAACGCATATATCGGTTTCTACGTCATCCTGCAGCATTGGGCGCAACGGCGCGGCGTTGGCCGACGCCGCGTAATAGGATTCCGGGTAGGGGGTGTTCGCCATCCTGCAGCCTCTGTTTAATATATTTTACGAGTGCCCCGATCCTACCTGAGTTAAAAATCGACTGCCAGCTACCCGGAATATCTTCTTTGCCGTACCAAAATTAAATATTTTGCATATTCATAGGGTTAGGTGAAAAAAAGGTGTTGACACCCCTACGGAATTCCGTAGAATGCCGCCTCACAGCAGGCACGTAGCTCAGTTGGTTAGAGCACCACCTTGACATGGTGGGGGTCGTTGGTTCGAGTCCAATCGCGCCTACCAAACAAAATCCGCTCTGCTGGGCGGTCTAGAAGGGCTCACCGAAAGGTGGGCCCTTTTTTGTTGCTTCGCGATAGCGTCGATGGGAAACACGACGGAGAAGTAATAAGGAAATTACGTGCTACGCAAGCTCATCTTGATTTTGGCCATGTCACAACTGAGTGGCTGCGCCTGGCTTGGGGCCGTTACGAACCCTCCGTAGTGCTGACGTCGCGATAAACGACCTTGCCAACTGGATGGTTTGACGCGGGTGGGCGGTTATAGGCCGCAGTTTCGTCCGCATCGACAGCAAAGGAATTTCACCCATGCACCCAACTGTTGAAACGGCACTCACTATCATCTCGAGCGAGCGCGATGAGAGTGAATACTCTGATTCCTTTGAGGCGGTGCGGGCTGTTGTAGTTGCGCTTGGCGAGGAAGATCTTGCGGACAGGCTTTTCCTCGACATCCCTGGATCAGTTCCTTTTGAGTTGATTGCCGACTTATTCGATCTGCTTGCCTGGCAAGCAGATGACAACGGTGCGGCGATTACTCGCTCCGTTGAGAACTGGCTGCTTGATGGGCGCGATATCCGCAAAGTGCGCATTGCACTGAATCTTGAGGTCTATCCGTTTCGGCATGCGAATGAGATGTATCGAGTGCTTTCGGCATTGGGTGAATCAACTCCTGAAGTCGCACATCGTTGTCAGGAGATGATTGCCTCTCGCAAGCAGGTCTCATAGGCTCGAGTATCGCTTCGATTGTTCGGTGCATAGGTGCATAGGTGCAGCGGTGTGCTTCCCTGTTCGTGTCAGCTCGACAGCCGTATGGGGTATCCCGTCGTGGGCAGGCTTTCGTGCCTGTCTGTCGCCGGTTGCCAGTAGTGGCAGCATGATTTTGTTCACCTGACTTTCTCTCGCCCCACAGGTGTGGCCGGGGCTGACCTCCCAGCGAATCCCGAGACTCAAAAAAGCCCGCACATGGCGGGCTTCATATTGCGGCTTGATAGATTCTGGAAGGGTGGAGTAGACCGTGGGTCTTGCTCCGCGCCGTGTGTGCAGCGCAGAGAACGAAAATGCGGAGCACTTCGACACCCCATTAACGGGCAAATCAGGTTTCGTCGCGGACCTGCATAAGCGCGAACCCCAGCAGATTCAGGCCTCGCCACAGGTTGGGGTTGCTCGCGTTTTCGTCGTCCTGGGCGAGCCCAATGCCCCAGATGCTATCAACCGGACTTGCCTCAACTATGATGCGAGAACCGGTCTCTTTGAGGAAAGCGTTCAACTCCGGGTTTTGGGAGAACTTGGCTTGGTTGGCCCGGACGACAATTGCGTATCTGTGTTGCAGCCAATCGTGATCGTTGAACCCGCGCACGTTGCGGCCAAGAGCTTTGGCTGCGTTGGGGGTTGGAGCCTGGAGCACTTGAGCGCGAATTTCTTGATCGCCGAACAAAGCTGCTTTCTCTGCCATCATGAAATGTTCGGCAGTTGGGTAGCGTTGCCCCTCGACAATGAATTCGGCGTTGAACCACTGGCTAAAGCACGAAGATGTAATTCCACTCTTGCTTCGCTGGTGTCCCCAGAAAAAGGCATATTTCAGCTCCTCTCCAGAATTGAAACGGGAGCGGAGATCTTCTAGATACTTGGAATCGTGCAATGAGGCTTCCTCAGCAATTAGCATTTGACGTGAGAGGTTTACCACGATGCATCAAGGTAAATCTCGATTGAAGGGTTTACTTGCGCTTGGCTGGGTATGACTCACCCACATAGGTAACAAAACGGTTCAAGCACATAGGTAACAGTTTTTAACTGGCACTGGTCGATTCCGAGGATCTGACCATGCCTGGGCTCGGCGTGGGCATGTATTTGAAGTGGCGCGTTAAGTCGCGACGCATTTCTCGAATAGGCAAAGTGTGTGGCGAGCTGTGCTAATCACCAAGACTTACGACCTTGTCACAGTGGGAGCACTGAATGAATTTTTCCGTGAAGATTTCATGTGGCAATAACGCACGACTAATTAGCAATCCATCCCCTGGTCTGTAGAAGTGATGCATCGATTTATTACACTCCGGACACCGCACAAAAAACGCGGCAAGGTAGAAGAGGCAGATATTCGCGACTGCAATCGCTGCATAAGTTTCGAAATAGTCTACTGCCGAGCGGTCAATCAGTAGCCAAATCAAAAATACCGCACCGCTCCAGATTGTAATATTGAGGAGCGTTGTCAGTGTGATGGCTAAATAACGGCTTTTGAGACTCTTCAATAGGATCATCCATTGATCGTGGAACTGTTGTTCGGTCGATTGTATCGCAATCACGCAGCGTTAAGCCGGGCTGCTTCAAGGATTCATTGTGGCCCTGCTGCATGGGCAGGCGCACAGCGAGATGATGTGAGCTGCCTGCCAGCCTTTAAATGGTTCAACTTGTAATCCCTGCCAGCCTGCGCGCTGTACGATGCCGCCTGTGTTATCTGCGCCAGTATTTCAAGTACCAGAGTAATGCTATGACAACCAAGCAACCCGACTGGGAGGCGATCGAATGCGCCTATCGGGAAATGTCGCAGCACATCACAACCATTCCGATCTCGGTCTTGTCGGTGCTAAATGGGATCTCACCCAGTACTTCGAAGCCGAAGCCCTCGTAGAAGCGCCTCGCACTGGCGTTGGTTTTTAGTACGTCGAGCCAAATGAAATGCTCTTTACGATCTTTGGCAAGTCGGCGGATGAATTGCAGAAGCTGTTTCCCGTAGCCTTTGCCTGCTTGGGTCTTGAGGAAGTAAATTTTTTGGAGCTCCGCACCGGCCTTGCCGGTAATAGGCATTGGTTTCGACCAGTTAACCTTTGAGAACCCTACCGCTCTGTCGTCTTCACCGAGGGCTATGAGCCAACAGTGATGTGTGGGTGCCCCTATCGATTCCTGAAGCGCCAGGACTGAAAAGTCTTCACTCAAGAAATGCTGCATGCCTGAGGGGCTCCAGATGTCGGAGAAGTGATCCCGATACGTCTCTATGCCGATATCACGAAGTACGTGGATATCTTCAATGGTCGCCTCTCGAATTTTGATCACTGTCTCGCTCCTTGCATTGAGTTGATCTCGACCAATACCTACAACGCGCCGGTATTTCAAGTATTAGGTAACCCATGGACGGGCCACGCCCTCCTGCGCTACACCTTCGGGTCAGCATTTATCATTCGTAAATAGCTGAGCTCGAAGCGTTCAAGGGGGTAGCATAAGAGTCGCAGGTGAGGCGAATACACTGGATTGAACAGAGCCTTAAGACGGTACCGGGGGTGGCAGCATGACCCAGGTTCGGCGTTTCACAATCAACACCGCGGGCCGCGACTTTGCCGTGGGTGATATTCACGGCCATTTCACCAGGCTTCAGGCAACACTTGATGCTGTCGGCTTCAACCCCGCAACCGATCGTCTGTTCAGTGTTGGCGATATGGTCGACCGTGGCCCCGAATCTACCGACGTTGATGTGTGGCTGGCCAAGCCGTGGTTCTTTGCCGTGCAGGGCAATCATGAGCAAATGGCGGTCGATGCCCATCGGCTCAGTCATAACGGTCGGGCCATTTACATACACATGCTCAACGGCGGTGCCTGGCTGTACGGTCTGTCCAGCGCTGAGCAGGCCTTCTATGTCGATCTGCTTGCCGAGCTGCCTATCGCAATTGAAGTAATGACGCCTATGGGATCGGTAGGGATCGTGCATGCCGATTGCCCGTTCGATGATTGGGCGCAAATGCTTGGAGCCCTTGAGCGGGAGCAAGACTCGATGCAGCGTAGTGTTCAAACTATCTGCCAGTGGTCGCGTTCTCGCATTACCAGCGAAAACTCTACTGGCGTCAGTGGCATCAGGGCCGTGATCGTCGGTCACACGGTGGTCCTTCAGCCTGCGGTGCTGGGCAATGTCTATCACATCGATACTGGCGGCTGGATGGGCGGCCATTTCACGCTGATTGATCTGGCTACTCTCGAGTGTATGCCGACGGTCAATCCAGAAATGCACGGCTGGTAAGTGGGTTACAAAGCTCAGGAGGCTGTGTACTCGAGATACAGTCTTTCGAGAGCCTCTTGGTACTTGTCTCCTGTTAAGGACTTTTTCAGGGCTTCCACGACTTCGAGTGCTGAAGCTGCAGCCAGGGCTTCATTATCTCCCCGGCTTGCAGCGCGCAGTCGTGCTGCTGCAATGATCGCGTCTTCAGTCGTTTGCATGGTGTTGCCCTCGAAGGACTCAGTCTCACTGATGCCGGCAATCCACCATTAATTCTACCCCCGGGATCTGCCATGACAATCAGGCCGACTGACCGCGAGGCAATCGAGCGCGCCTGCGTATGCGACAATTCATCCGTCCACCAAGTCATGGAGCGTATACACATGGTGCAACTGCTTGCGATCTCAGGAAGCCTTCGCGCAGCCTCTTCAAACTCCGCGCTACTGCGTGCTGCCGAGAGGCTCAGCCCTGAAGGGATGTTGATCAGGCACTACCTGGAGGTGGGTCAATTACCTCACTTCGATCCGGATCAGGCTGACGATCCGCCGCAGATCGTCGCAGAGTTGCGTGGGATTATTGCCGAGGCGGACGGCATTCTGATTTCGTGCCCTGAGTACGCTCGTGGAATTCCGGGGTCATTCAAGAATGCACTGGATTGGCTCGTGGCCAGTCAGGACTTTCCCGGCAAGCCGGTAGCACTTTTCAATGCATCTCCACGAGCAAGTCACGCCCAGGCGGCACTCAAGTTAGTGCTGGAAACGATGTCCGCGATTATTGTCGAGCCCGCCTCGATAACAGTCGACTTGCTGGCTAAAGGAATGGATGAGGCAGACATCGCAGCGAGCCCGCAGATCAGTCAGCAAATCGTTTCGGCCTTGGGCGTATTCAAAAATCAAATTGAGGGTGGTCGTTCTGGCACTGTTCCTGTCTGAGTCCGAATGTTTTTGGCCGATTGCCGATACTCGGAATGACAGCCTGTCGGGATCGACCTACGGTTGTTGGGGCGGCGTGCACCAATTGCCAACTCAAGTGCGGCATGTGCGTGGTTCGGGCGTAAAATAGCTGGGCTACCTCATCAAAAGGAGCCGCATATGAACTCCGACCAAATGAACAGACGTACGGCTGGAGAAAGAGTCGTTTGGGATCAGTATTTTTGTGCTGCGCTGATAGCCGAAAGCAATCTCACGGCGCCGACGATAGGAGGCTCGAAGTCGAGTCACGATGAGTGGCAGAGTCTATTGGTCGACAGGGCCAGGATTCTTGCTGACAAGATGATGGAACACCGGCAATAAACCGAGCCCAGCCATCGTGCTGGGCTCTTCACATGCGTCGGTAACGACCATCGCGCAGGCGAAAAAAAACCCGCAGGTGGGCGGGCTTTTGATCGATAGGGGCGTTGATCCTTCAACTGCCACAAGTGTGCTCTGGGGCTCATGCCCAATCAACTGAATGGCGACGAAACGCAGAAATAAAAAATGCAGTATCGAGGCGTTGGCCGCGAGTATAGGCAATGCGCGTCGAGTTTCTGTCAGGATCGAAGTCTCACAGGCTGCTCACGAACGCTTTGATGCTTTTTGTGGCGTTATGAGGCGCTGCCTGAAGTGCGCAATGTGGAGCGACCAGATTGGTTATCCGTATATCCGGTTTGAGCTGCGAGATCAGCGCAGAGGCTGTCGCAAGTACCAGTCGATCATGAGTTGCGCGCAAGTAAAGGGTTGGAACGCTGACACACGCGAGCTCTTTTGCCACGTCGACAGTCAGAACGGCGCGTAACCGCGCACGCATCACCGAAGGTGTGACCAGCGATATTGCCCGATGCAATGAGCGGCGTAGCGCAGGGGTGGAAAAATGCCCCAGTAATAGTGTGCTGATCAGTCCGATAGGCACAGGGTGCAGTGGCAGGATATTCAGCAGAAAACTCAAGCCACGTAGTCGCGGTCGCGGGTTGCGTACAAACGTGCTGCACAATACGAGCCCTTTGAGTTGAGGGGGTTGCAGCGCTGCCAGTGAAATGGCAATCGGCCCCGAGAACGATTCGCCAAGCAAGACAAAAGGGCTGTCGGTTGGCAATGCCTTGAGCACTATTGACTGCAGTTCGGCATAACTCAAGGACCGGTCGTTGGGATAACTCACGACGAGCGTGTTGAATTGCCCTTCCAGTGCCGAGAGTAAAGGTTCGAACAGTTCGCCTGTGCCATCCATCCCCGGGAGGAGAACCAGTGTGATTGTTCCTGATGAATTCATCCCTGATGAGCTCATGCTCCGTTATCCCTGGATTGAGTGTGTGCATTCTCGCCGATATTAACGTGTTCCCGGTTTAAAAATTGCTGGTTTTCCTTGAGGGGCTCCGAGGCGCTTGTGAGCGAAGCGAGGCGTTTTGGACTACTACTGACAGGCCGATTATTTTTCGTCTTGAATGGCGGAGCAATTCGATGCTGGTTCACTGGTTTCTCGCCGCGGTCCATCTCTTGGCCTATGCCCTGGCGCTCTGGGGTGTTCTGACGCGTGGCATGGCTTTTCGTCGAGTGGACGCAGAGGGGGCGGGGGCTCGCAGTGTTTTGCTGGCAGATAACTTTTGGGGAGTCTGCGCATTGATTCTTCTGGTTACCGGTGGGATCCGTGCCTTTGGCGGGTACGAAAAGGGGGCGGACTATTACCTGCATCAACCGCTGTTCCATCTGAAAATGACTTTATTCGTCATCATCCTGCTGCTTGAGATTGCACCGATGGTGGCCTTGATCAAATGGCGGATCGCTTTGCGTCGAGGTGCGCCGATTGATGTTGGGCGGGTCCGTCTCTTTGCGCGGATCAGTCATATCGAGGCACTGTTGATTATCCTGATGGTCGTGGCCGCGACAGGCATGGCGCGAGGTGTGACGTTTGGATAGTCGGCTAACGTTGCGCTATGGCTCGGTGCGTCCAGGCCGGCTGTGATGTTTTCACCAGGCTAAATCCGAATCGTCCGACAGTAAGGGACATGGCGATGTCGTTAGTATCAGCATCGCCGGCGGGGTGTCGGTGCTGTGTCGTTGTCATGGGGGGAGGGAGGGGGCGCGCAGAATCTTTAGCCAGCCGTTGCCGTGAGAGAAAAGGCTGGCTACTGATTGCTGACGGGTTCAGGGGGTTTCGCGCTTGTCCGGCGCAGTAAGGCCCGCCTGAATACGTTGGTAGATTTCTTCGCGATGCACGGCAACGTCTTTCGGGGCATTGATGCCGATTCTGACCTGCTGGCCGCTAACGCCCAGAATGGTGATGGTAATGTCATCACCGATGTTTATGCTTTCACCGACTTTGCGGGTGAGTATCAGCATGATCTTCTCCTTGATAGCTTTGTAGGGCACCTGACTCAGACAATGCAGATGTCGGTAGTACCTATAGATTAGTGCGAAGTGTCACGGTTTGGGTGCCTCTTTCTGACGTGCAGACGCTGCATTAATTCCCAAGGTGCGACTATACAGAGGCGAGAAACATCATTCTCGTTGTTTTGAGGCCTGTTTACTGGGTCGCGAAGCATTTTCGGGTGATAAAATCCCGGCTTTTGGCATTCAGAGGGGAAGGTTGTGCGCAAAATGGCGTTGGTGGTCGCGGTATTGGTATTGGCCGGATGTGGTCAGGAAAAGGCCGGGGAGTCGAAAAAAGCTCAGGCACCGGTTGTTTCTGTGCCCGCTGTGGCGGCTGCCCCGCAATGGGATGTTCTGGTTCAGGGCGAGACCGTGCAGGCGATCAGCGATCTCACTGGCTGGCTGATCGAACACAGTTTTGTTTCCTACGTGGTCACGCAAGACGGTAAACAGCGCGTGCTGGTCGGGCCGTTCAACTCGAAAGCCGAAGCCGAGGCAAGGCAGGTCGAGCTGACCGCGGCACTGGCCAAGGCGAAGAAGATGAATATCGAATCAATGGTCATTGAGCACAGCACGGCTCAGTAATTGACGCCACCTGATTAACCGCAAGCCTTCATGTTGACGGGGCCGACGAACTCATTGCCGCGCCCCATCACGCACGCGACGCGCTGATTGCGTTGGCGCTCCCAGCTTTGTGCCGGGTAAGTCTTGTTCCAGGCTTCGTAGAGTTGCCGATCCTGTTTGGACAGTCGCAAACCGTATTGCTTGCTCATGTAGAAATAAGTGCGAGCGATCATCCCGCGAATGGACGGGCGGGGCATGACCTTCTTGGCCTTGAAGTCGACCTGGGTCAGGCACGAACCGTATTGCCCTGATTGCACGGGGAGCCAGCCGAAGCTGAAATTGCTGCGGTCCCCGTTCACCTCGCCGATGCTTGGCACCAGGTTGTGCAAGTCGGCCTCGGCACGTTGATAGGTCGGGTCGTGACGTGTGCAGTTCTGGCGACCACCCTGTTGCCAGCACTGGCGTTGGTGACCGATTTGCCATGCCGGAACAATGTGCTCCCATTCGATGCGTGCAGCGCGCTTGGCGTTTTTACGTGGCACGTACCCGCAGGCTTTGAGGTCGACCCGATTGCCCGTGTATTTGCAGCCACAATAGAACTCGGTTGACTGTGGGGCGTAGAGTGTCCAAGCGACCTTTTTCGCTTCGTTGAAAGTGCGTGGCGCATCCGCCTGAGCGCTGATGACAACGAAGAGCAACAACAGCAAAGCAAAACAGCGAGCAATCATTGACTCAATCTTCCTTCGGCACAACCCAGAAAATCTGCACGCCGCCATCGTCGCGATAAGCGAGGGTGACGTTGTCGTTCTCGGCGATTTCCTCGAGCAAGCGTTCCCATTCATCTACCGGCTCGTCGGGGAGGCGGAAGATCAAGGCGGCCTTGGCTTTTTGGGCGGTCGGGGAGTTGATGATTTTCTGAACGCGCAAACCGAGTCGTTCGTAAGAGCCTGGAGGGTTAGTCGCTGCTGAAGAGGTCGTGGCCACGGGGTAATCCTTATTAAGCTGTACGTGCATACAGTATTTAACTGTAGGCGATTTCGCAACTGCTTAAAGTTCAAGAAATTCCTCTGACAGCGAATTTTTCCGTTTGCTGTAAACCGATTGGTGATTATTCAGAAGTAATGGCAGGGAAGGCGGGAGGGTAGATCACTCGCCCGAGTGGGCGAGTGGGGGGGCAAGCGTCCGACCGGATCCGGCCGGACGCAATGAATCAGTACTCCCAGAACATCCGTTGCAGCTCTTTACTGTCCGACGTCTTGGTCAGTGCAACCATCGTCAGGATGCGGGCTTTTTGCGGGTTCAGGTCATGCGCAACGACCCAGTCATACTTGTCGTCTGGCTGTTCGGCGTTACGCAGGACAAAGCCGCCAGCATTGACGTGGGAAGAACGAATGATCTGCACGCCATCCTTGCGCAGTTCCTGCAAGGTTGGAACCAGGCGCGAAGATACCGAGCCATTGCCGGTGCCGGCATGGATGATGGCTTTGGCGCCAGACTGGGCCAGGGCCTTGTAAGCAGTGCCGTCGACATTGCCATAGGAATAGGCGATTTCGACGTCAGGCAGGCTCTTGATGTTTTTGATGTCGAATTCCGAATCCATGGTGTGGCGCTTGGCTGGCAAGCGGAACCAATAGGATTTGCCTTCGATCACCATGCCCAATGGGCCCCATGGGCTTTTGAACGCTTCGGTCTTGAGATTGACCATTTTGCTGACATCACGACCCGACTGAATTTCGTCGTTCATGGTGACCAGCACGCCTTTGCCGCGAGCATCTTTGCTACCCGCTACGGCGACGGCGTTGTACAGGTTGAGCATGCCGTCAGCCGACATCGCGGTGCCTGGGCGCATCGAGCCGACAACGATGATTGGCTTGTCGGTTTTTTCCACCAGGTTCAGGAAGTAGGCGGTCTCTTCCAGGGTGTCGGTGCCGTGAGTAATAACGATGCCATCGACGTCTTTGCTGTCGGCCAGTTCGGCCACGCGACGGCCCAGTTGCAGCAGGTTTTCGTTGGTGATGCTCTCGGAGGCGATTTGCATCACTTGCTCGCCGCGAACATTGGCCAATTGGCTTAGTTCAGGGATGCCGGCGATCAACTGTTCGATCCCGACTTTTGCGGCCTGGTACGTAGCACTATTGGCCGAGCTGGCACCAGCACCGGCAATCGTGCCGCCTGTAGCCAGGACGACCACGTTTGCCAGTTTCTGTCGGGTTTCGACTTCTTTTGCTTGCAGTGCAGTCGGGAGGAGCAGCAGGAGGGCCAAAGCGCCCGGAATAAAGGTGTTGAAGGCAGATTTCATTGTTTTCTCTCTAATAGTGATGACGGTGCTGATGCAGGTTCATCTAGAAACACCCCAAGCAGATCTGTATGCCGGGGATACCCAGTAAGAGCAGGATCTGTACCAGTCATATCTTCGATTTAAAAATCTTTTAACCTTTTGATTTATATAGATTTATATCTTCTGTGCGGTGGCGCTCGGGGCGATAGTCGTCCGGGTTTCCGAATATGTGCGATGGAAGCGTTCGGCTGTCCGAAATCTCCTACAGCGTAAATCTAGGATTTCCCACATTTTTGAATGGGAATTAGTGCTAAAGAAAACCGCTCAGAGGTCGATGATCCTTTCAGGATCATTTTTTGTGCAGGAGCTCATATGTCCATTTCAGTAGGTTTTCCAAACGCGGGCGGCATCACGATTGGCGGCAAGTCGCTCGCTACGGTCAACGCATTGAGCGATGCGACGGCAGACGCCGCGACGCAACAGGCGGGTGGCAAGGAAGGTGACAGCAAGCAAGTCAGGACAGGTCCGGTAGGGCAAAGCCCCGAAGCAGAGACCAAAGCGGATGACGGTGGTAACCAAAGCATCACGGTGAAGATGCTGCTCAAGCGCATGAAGGAACTGCAAGAGCAATTGCGCCAGCAACAACAGCAACTGGCTGCGGCCCAGGCCGCGTCATATCCGACGCCGGAAGCCAAGACCACCGCGGTCATGGCGATTCAGGGGCAGATCGCTCAAACCAACGGTGCGCTGATGGAGGTGACCAGCAGCCTGGTCAAGGAGCTGGCCAAGGGTTCCAATAGCGGATCGGTGGTCAACACCACGGCATAATCGGCATTGCCGTTTTTTTCGCCAGACAGACCACAAAACGGTTTTTTCTGACCGTTGACAAATGTCGACAGGGTTCGCATAGTTCGGTCTACGCAAACGTTTGCGCAGCCCTGTCGACGGTTTGGTTCCGTGGGCGCGGCGATCCTCGTTCCCGCGTATCAGAGCGCTGGTGAACGGATTTGAAGCGTATGCAGTGCAAGCGTTGCTCACAATAATCATAAGATCGGAGTGAACTCATGAAGCTGCCATTCGCTGGACGTCTTCTCGCTGTCGCTATGCTGGCTGCCGCATCCGCCGCTTTGCCCCTCTCTTCGGCCTTCGCCGACACTGAAAAACCGAAAGTCGCGCTGGTCATGAAATCCCTGGCCAACGAATTCTTCCTGACCATGGAGGATGGCGCCAAGGCTTACCAGAAAGAACATTCTGCCGATTTCGACCTGATCTCCAATGGCATCAAGGACGAAACGGACACCGCTGGTCAGACGCGCATCGTCGAGCAAATGATTCTGGCCAAGGTCAATGCGCTGGTGATTGCGCCAGCCGACTCCAAAGCGATGGTTCCGGTGATCAAGAAGGCCATCGATGCCGGTATCACCGTGATCAACATCGACAACCAACTGGACCCGGCCGTCGTCAAAAGCAAGAACATGACCGTACCGTTCGTAGGCCCGGATAACCGCAAAGGCGCGCGTCTGGTCGGCGAGTATCTGGCCAAACAGCTGAAGGCCGGTGACGAAGTCGGCATCATCGAAGGTGTTTCCACCACCACCAACGCCCAGGCTCGCACCGCTGGCTTCAAGGACGCAATGGAAGCGGCGCAGATCAAGGTCGTCTCGTTGCAGTCCGGTGATTGGGAAATCGATAAAGGCAACAAGGTTGCCGCCTCGATACTCAGCGAGTACCCGCAAACCAAGGCTCTGCTGGCGGGTAACGACAGCATGGCGGTCGGTGCTGTTTCGGCGGTGCGCGCAGCAGGCAAGGCGGGCAAGGTGCAAGTGGTCGGTTACGACAACATCAATGCCATCAAGCCAATGCTCAAGGATGGCCGCGTATTGGCGACTGCCGATCAGTTTGCAGCCAAACAGGCGGTGTTCGGCATCGAGACTGCCCTGAAAATGCTCAAGGGCGAAAAGGTCGACAGCGGCACCAACGGCGTAATCGAAACTCCGGTTGAGCTGGTTACCAAGTAGTCATTCTGGCGACACAACGGCGCTCGCTCGCAAGGGCGAGCGCATGGAGAGTTTTTTATGTCAGTTTGTGCTCCGAACGCGGTCCTTTCGGTCAGCGGTATCGGCAAGACGTATGCGCAACCGGTATTGACCGGCATTGACCTGACGCTGATGCGAGGTGAAGTGCTGGCGTTGACTGGCGAGAACGGTGCCGGCAAAAGCACGCTCTCGAAAATCATTGGCGGGCTGGTCACTCCGACCACTGGCCAAATGCAGTTCCAGGGGCGCGATTACCGTCCTGGCAGCCGAACCCAGGCAGAAGAGTTGGGTATTCGCATGGTCATGCAGGAACTCAATCTGCTGCCGACCCTGTCTGTCGCAGAGAACCTGTTTCTCGACAACTTGCCGAGCAATGGCGGATGGATCAGTCGCAAGCAACTGCGCAAAGCGGCAATCGCCGCGATGGCTCAGGTCGGGCTCGATGCGATCGATCCGGACACGCTGGTCGGTGAGCTGGGGATCGGTCATCAGCAAATGGTCGAGATCGCGCGCAACCTGATCGGCGACTGCCATGTCCTGATTCTCGATGAGCCGACAGCGATGTTGACGGCTCGCGAAGTCGAGATGCTCTTTGAGCAAATTACCCGCCTGCAAGCTCGTGGCGTGGCGATCATTTATATTTCCCATCGGCTGGAAGAGCTGGCGCGGGTTGCTCAGCGCATCGCGGTATTGCGTGACGGCAACCTGATCTGCGTCGAGCCGATGGCCAATTACAACAGCGAGCAACTGGTCAATCTGATGGTCGGCCGCGAATTGGGCGAGCACATCGATCTCGGTCCGCGGCAGATCGGCGCGCCGGCCTTGACCGTCAAAGGGTTGAGCCGTTCGGACAAGGTTCGTGATGTGTCTTTCGAGGTGCGCAGCGGCGAGATTTTCGGAATTTCCGGTTTGATCGGGGCGGGGCGCACGGAGCTGCTGCGGCTGATCTTCGGTGCCGATGCGGCAGACAGTGGCACGGTCGCACTTGGCTCGCCGGCGAAAGTGGTGAGCATTCGTTCGCCCGCCGATGCGGTCGGTCACGGCATTGCCCTGATTACCGAAGATCGCAAAGGCGAGGGGCTGCTGTTGACTCAGTCGATCAGCGCCAACATCGCCCTGGGCAATATGCCGGTGATCTCCAGTGGCGGCATTGTAAATGCGCGTGACGAGATGGCGCTGGCGCAGCGTCAGATCGACGCAATGCACATTCGCAGCTCCGGTCCTGCGCAGCTGGTTTGCGAGTTGTCGGGCGGCAATCAGCAGAAGGTGGTGATTGGCCGCTGGCTTGAGCGTGAGTGTTCGGTGCTGTTGTTCGATGAGCCGACTCGTGGCATCGATGTCGGTGCCAAATTTGATATTTACGCGTTGCTTGGCGAGTTGACGCGTCAGGGCAAGGCGCTGGTGGTGGTGTCCAGTGATCTGCGCGAGCTGATGTTGATCTGCGACCGTATTGGCGTGTTGTCGGCCGGACGCTTGATCGACACCTTCGAGCGCGACAGCTGGACTCAGGATGATTTGCTTGCCGCCGCTTTTGCCGGCTACCAAAAACGTGATGCGTTGCTCCATGAAGCGGCGCCTAGGGATCTCCCATGATAACTGCACTGTCTGCTGGCAAACGTAGTAGCAATTTTTACGGCCTCGGTACCTATCTGGGCCTGGCTGGTGCCTTGCTGGCGATGATTGCGTTGTTCTCGGTCTTGAGCAGCCATTTCCTCTCTTATGACACCTTCAGCACGCTGGCCAATCAGATTCCGGACCTGATGGTACTGGCAGTCGGCATGACGTTCGTGTTGATCATCGGCGGCATCGATCTTTCGGTGGGTTCGGTGCTGGCCTTGGCGGGCTCGACTGTCAGCGTGGCGATCCTCGGCTGGGGCTGGAGTGTCTTGCCGGCGGCGCTGCTGGGTATGGCCGCCGCCGCAGTGGCCGGGACCATCACCGGTTCGATCACCGTGGCCTGGCGCATTCCGTCGTTCATTGTTTCGCTGGGTGTGCTGGAGATGGCTCGCGGCGTTGCCTATCAGATGACCGGCTCGCGCACGGCCTACATCGGTGATGCCTATGCCTGGCTGTCCAATCCGATCGCCTTGGGTATTTCACCATCATTCATTATCGCGTTGCTGGTTATCTTCATCGCCCAGGCGGTGTTGACCCGTACCGTGTTCGGCCGCTACCTGATCGGAATCGGCACCAACGAGGAAGCTGTGCGTCTGGCGGGTATCAACCCAAAACCGTACAAGATCCTGGTGTTCAGCCTGATGGGGTTGCTGGCGGGTATTGCCGCGCTGTTCCAGATTTCGCGTCTGGAAGCTGCGGACCCGAATGCCGGTTCCGGCCTGGAGCTACAAGTCATCGCTGCCGTGGTGATCGGTGGCACCAGCCTGATGGGCGGTCGCGGCTCGGTGATCAGCACCTTTTTCGGCGTCCTGATCATTTCTGTACTGGCTGCCGGACTGGCGCAAATCGGCGCGACCGAACCGACCAAGCGCATCATTACCGGCGCGGTGATCGTGGTCGCGGTGGTGCTGGACACCTACCGCAGCCAACGTGCAAGTCGACGGAGCTGAATCATGGCGACTATCAAGGATGTAGCAGCGCTCGCGGGGATTTCCTACACCACGGTTTCCCATGTGGTGAACAAGACCCGGCCGGTCAGTGAAGAGGTTCGGCTCAAGGTCGAGGCCGCGATCAAAAGCCTGGATTACGTGCCCAGTGCCGTGGCGCGCTCGCTCAAAGCGAAAACCACCGCAACTATCGGTCTGCTGGTGCCCAACAGTCTCAACCCGTACTTCGCGGAATTGGCCCGTGGTATCGAGGATTACTGCGAGCGTAACGGTTATTGCGTGATCCTCTGCAACTCCGATGACAACCCGGACAAGCAGCGCAGTTACCTGCGCGTGCTGCTGGAAAAACGCATCGACGGGCTGATTGTCGCGTCCGCCGGCGGCGATAGCGGGTTGGCGCAAGGGCTGGCGGGCGTGCGCACGCCGATGGTGATCGTCGACCGTGGGTTGGAGGGGCTCGATGCGGACATGGTACGCATCGATCATGAATACGGCGCTTATCTTGCGACCCGGCATTTGCTCGAGCTGGGCCATCGCGACATCGCCACTATTGGAGGTCCGGCACATACCAGCGTGGCGCAGATGCGTCTGGCAGGTTACTGCCGGGCCTTGAAAGAGGCTGGCGTCGAAGTGCCGGGGGAATGGATGCTCGAAAGTGACTTCACCAGCATTGGCGGTTACAACGCGGCGACAATGTTGCTGGAAAAACACCCGCCCAGCGCAATTTTTGCCGGTAACGACATGATTGGTATCGGCGTACTGCGGGCCGCCGCCGAGCGCAATATCCGGGTGCCGAGCGAGCTTTCGGTCATCGGTTTCGACGATATTCAAATGAGCCGTTATGTCTATCCGGCGTTGACCACCGTCGGCCAGTCGATCCTGGAGCTTGGAGAAATGGCTGCGGAGGTATTGTTGCGACGGATCGCGACCCCTGAACTGGCGACCGATCAGCGGATCGTGAGGCCCAGCATTGTCATGCGAGAGTCGACCGCGCCGCTGGCCGGCGTATTCGACCAATACCGCTGAAGCGAATTGATGAGTAGGGATGTATGCCAGCAAAAGTAGTGGTTGTAGGCAGTCTGAACATGGACCTGGTGACCCGCGCCCAGCGGTTGCCACATGCCGGAGAAACGCTGCATGGCGAGTCGTTTGCCACCGTGTCGGGCGGCAAGGGTGCTAATCAGGCGGTCGCGTCTGCCCGGCTGGGTGCGCGGGTGTCGATGATCGGCTGCGTGGGTGACGATGCTTATGGCGAGCAATTGCGCGCAGCGCTGCTGGCAGAACAGATCGATTGTCAGGCGCTGACATCGGTCGAGGGCTCCAGCGGCGTGGCGCTGATCGTGGTCGATGACAACAGCCAGAATGCGATTGTTATCGTTGCAGGTGCCAACGGTCAGCTGACACCTGGCATGGTCGCGGGGTTCGATGCGGTGCTTGCGGCGGCCGACGTGATCATCTGTCAGCTTGAAGTGCCGATGCACACGGTTGGTTATGTTCTCAAGCGCGGTCGTGAGCTGGGCAAGACGGTGATCCTCAATCCGGCGCCGGCAACGAGCCCATTGCCGGCCGACTGGTATTCGTCAATCGATTACCTGATCCCCAATGAAAGCGAAGCTTCGGCCCTGAGCGGTTTGCCGGTGGACTCTCTGGAGAGCGCCGAGCTGGCCGCGAGCCGATTGATCGCCGCCGGTGCCGGCAAGGTCATCATCACGTTGGGGCCCCAGGGTTCATTGTTTGCCAACGGGCAGGGCTGCGAACATTTCCCGGCACCCAAGGTCAAGTCCGTCGACACCACGGCGGCTGGTGACACCTTTGTCGGCGGTTTTGCTGCGGCATTGGCTGCTGGCAAAAGCGAAGTCGAGGCCATTCGTTTTGGTCAGGTCGCAGCAGCCTTGTCGGTGACGCGGGCCGGCGCACAACCCTCGATTCCTTCCTTGTCAGACGTACAGGCCTTCAAAGCATCATGAAAAAAACACCCTTGCTCAATATCGCGTTGTCGCGGCTGATTGCCTCTCTGGGGCATGGCGACATGCTGGTGATTGGCGATGCCGGTCTGCCGGTGCCGCCTGGCGTTGAGTTGATCGACCTGGCGTTGACCCAGGGCATTCCGGACTTCGTCAGTACCTTACGCGTCGTGCTCAGTGAAATGCAGGTGGAAAGCCATGTGCTGGCCGAAGAAATCCTGCTCAAACAGCCGCCGGCGCTGCAGGCGATCGACGAGCTGACGGCCAATGCCGCGATGGGGCAGCGGCGGTTGCTGAGTCATGAGGAGTTTAAAGTCCTTGGCCGACAGGCGCGGGCGATTGTTCGTACGGGCGAATGTCAGCCGTACTGCAACATCGTGCTGGTCGCAGGGGTGACTTTCTAGTTCGTCATATCCCGATTCGATTTATCCACGCACAAGGAGTGCGCTATGTACCGCTATGCTCAACGCCTGCATCACCTGATCCGGAGTCTGCTGCTTTTGTCCTTGCTCACCGCTACAGGCGCCCACGCGGCGGAAAAGATAGATCTGATCATCGACACCGATCCAGGTGCCGACGACGTGGTGGCGCTGCTGTTTGCCCTGGCGTCGCCCGAAGAACTGAACATTCGCGCACTGACTACCGTTGCCGGTAACGTGCGCCTGGACAAGACCTCGCGTAATGCGCGGCTGGCCCGCGAGTGGGCAGGGCGCGAAGACGTGCCAGTGTATGCGGGTGCACCGAAACCACTGATGCGCACGCCAATCTACGCCGAGAACATTCATGGCAAGGAAGGCCTGTCGGGTGTCACGGTGCACGAGCCGAAGAAAGGTCTGGCCAAAGGCGATGCGGTTAGTTACCTGATTGACACGTTGCGCGCGGCCAAGCCTCACAGCATCACTATCGCAATGCTCGGGCCGCAGACCAACCTGGCGTTGGCGCTGATTCAGGAACCGGAAATCACCCAAGGCATCAAGGAAGTGGTGATCATGGGCGGTGCGCACTTCAACGGCGGCAACATTACCCCGGTGGCCGAGTTCAATCTGTTCGCCGATCCGCAGGCAGCTGAAGTGGTCCTCAAAAGCGGCGTCAAGCTGACCTATCTGCCGCTGGACGTCACTCACAAGATTCTGACCAGTGACGCTCGCCTTAAGCAGATTGCCGCGCTGAACAACAACGCCAGCAAACTGGTGGGCGATATTCTCAACGAATACGTCAAAGGCGACATGGAACACTACGGCATTCCTGGTGGCCCGGTGCATGACGCCACGGTGATCGCGTACCTGCTCAAGCCGGAACTGTTTACCGGTCGTGCGGTGAATGTGGTGGTCGACAGTCGCGAAGGGCCGACCTTTGGCCAGACCGTCGTTGACTGGTACGACGGCCTGAAAGCCCCGAAGAACGCGTTCTGGGTCGCAAACGGCGATGCTCAGGGCTTCTTTGACTTGCTGACGGCGCGTCTCGCCCGTCTCAAGTAAGTCATGCCCCGCAGGTGCCAGCCTGCGGGGTTTTACTCCCTTTACGTGTGGGCGGCGCCCATGTCGTCGATGGGGTACTTCTCGAATACCTGTTCGATGAACTGTTGAGCAGCTTTCGTGCCCAGGTCCTTGACCAGCAGGTCTATGCCAATGATTGCCAGCTCTTCCGGGGTGCTGGGGCTGTAAGAGCTGTGGCCTTGGGGCCAGCTGACTTTGATGTCGGCGTCGATGGTCACGGTGGTCATGAGTGTCTCGCGAGGTCGGGAAGTCTGTCTGTTGAGTTAACCACCTTGCGCAGCTTTTGGCACTCCGACTTAGGCATGAACAGAGGGCTATGCGACACTTGGGCTTTGTAGATTTCAAGGACAGTGCTGTGCAGATCGATTTGAATACCCCGGATGGCTTGACGCTAGAGGCAGTGCGCCAGCTGCTGGCGTCTGCCAGCGACGATACGCACACCCAGTTGCGGGTCACCAAATCAGGAATTGCCTACATTTCGTCAGGTGTTGTCGGCGGAACGGATATCGACGGGCTGCTGTTTCGCCTTGAGACGTGGGCCAAGGGCTCCGGGTATGTAGGCATGGTTGCCGCCAGTGATGAGGTCTGGGTCATGCAGATATTCAACGCATTGAAACAGAACTGGCCGAAGCCACCCTTTGATTACATCGATATCTACTGAGTCTGCTCATATTCAGTCACGATTGCGCACTGAACAGCAGGTGATAGCTCAGGCAAACTTGCGTGTTTGACGGCTTCGAAGGCGGGGGATGGCACTGACCATGAAACCAAACGCCCAAACGGCTGTCGCACGAATGCAGTTCAACTATTGAAAAGGAGGCGTCATGCCTTGGAAGCTCGCGTCATTGGGTACTTTGCTGGCCGCCGTCATGTTGGCGGGTTGCAGCAGTACCTCCGAGTCGGCAAAAGACCCTGTGGTAGCCGGGGCCGGTAACGGTCGTTGTGAGGCAAAGGCTGCCGAATTCGTCATTGGCAAAAAGGCTTCGCCAGAGTTGCTGGAACAGGCCCGCACGCGTTCCGGGTCGCAGACTGCACGAGTCCTCAGGCCGAACGACATGATCACTCTGGAATACCGTTCGGATCGTTTGAATCTCAACACCGATGCCAACCTGGTCATTACCCGCGTCAACTGCGGCTGATTGCTTCAGGCTTTGGTTGCGCCCATAAAAAACCCCGTCACATGGACGGGGTTTTTTTAGTGCGCCAGGAAATTACTCTGGGCGAACTTGTGCAGCTTGCATACCCTTTTGGCCTTTCTCAGCCACGAAGGAAACGGTTTGGCCTTCTTTCAGGCTTTTGAAACCGTCGCTTTCGATAGCTTTGAAGTGTACGAACAGGTCGTCACCGCCACCTTGAGGAGTGATGAAGCCGAAGCCTTTTTCATCGTTGAACCATTTAACGGTGCCGGTTTGGCGATTAGACATGGTGTATCTCCAAGAAACATATATTTTCAGTAGTGCTGTGCTGCTCAGGCCAACTGGGCACACCGGAGTATCATAGTCGAAATGTTCGATTTGGGAGCCCCCCGGACGTGCTGTTTGCCTTCGTATCGTCTGTTCTTTGTCGCTGTATATGGCTGGAAGCCCCGGTTTAAAAGGCCTGCGGCTAAATACATGTCCTGTAAAAAAAGCTGTAAAAGCTGCGTAATTTGTCTGAAATAGCGGTTTTTTGGCTATTTTCTACTCGCCAAAGGCGTTGTTTTCAGCCTCGCAGCAGCTTATTTCTTGACCCGGCAATCCTGAATGGCGTCCAGCGCTTTGGTTCGCAGCTCTGCGCTCGGCTGTTTTGTCTTGCTCATCAGCTCGCTGATTTCGGCCGTTGTAAACTTCTCGTTGAGCTTGTCCGCGCCACAAGCGCAATGCAATTCGGCGGACTTCTGGTCGACGCTCTGACTGGCGGCGGAAACGCAATCCTTCATATAGCTTTCGCGAACCCCGGCAGGCCAGGCAGCCTGCGCGCTCAGCGGGAGCAGCATGATCAGTGGGGAGGCAAGGGCGATAAGGCGGATAAGACGCATAGCTGGAACTCCGTGAGGTCGATAATGTGTGGCGATTCTCAGCCTATTTGAGGTGGGCCGTACATCTCAAGTTCACTTTTTTAATGCAAATGCCCTGAATTCGGCGTTGGTCAAACAAGGTCGCGGCGACGACGGTTCATCTGTGCTAGGATCCAGCGCTTGGGTATTTTCAGGCTCTGGACGATCTGTTCTCCGGTAGCGGCCAATACCCGAATAACCCTGATTTGATCTCCAGTCACTCTGGTTCGGTTCCCGGTTGGCCACAAGGCTCCTGCCGCTGTAAGGCAGGCGTTCATTATTGAATGGCCTGGACTGAATCGCGTACTGGCTGCTCATCCCAACCCACGTGACCTTTGGTAGGGGTCACCACTAGGAGAGGAGGCGCCATGCCCACTATTACTCTTCCCGACGGCAGTCAACGTTCCTTCGATCATCCGGTTTCCGTAGCCGAGGTCGCCGCATCCATTGGTGCCGGTCTGGCCAAGGCCACCGTGGCCGGCAAGGTCAACGGCAAGCTGGTTGACGCCAGCGATGTCATCGACAGCGACGCGACCCTGCAAATCATCACGCCCAAGGATGAAGAGGGGGTGGAGATCATTCGCCACTCTTGCGCTCACCTGATTGGCCACGCGGTCAAGCAGCTGTACCCGACGGCGAAAATGGTGATCGGTCCGGTCATCGATGAAGGCTTCTATTACGACATCGCCTACGAGCGTCCTTTCACTCCGGACGACCTGGCGGCGATCGAACAGCGCATGCACCTGCTGATCGAAAAAGATTACGACGTCATCAAGAAAGTCACTCCGCGTGCCGAAGTGATCGACGTGTTCACCAGTCGCGGCGAAGACTACAAGCTGCGCCTGGTCGAAGACATGCCGAACGAGCAGGCCATGGGCCTGTACTATCACGAAGAATACGTCGACATGTGCCGCGGTCCGCACGTGCCGAACACCCGCTTCCTGAAATCCTTCAAGCTGACCAAGCTGTCCGGCGCCTACTGGCGCGGCGATGCCAAAAACGAGCAACTGCAGCGCGTTTACGGCACTGCCTGGGCTGATAAGAAGCAACTGGCGGCCTACATCCAGCGTATCGAAGAAGCCGAAAAGCGCGACCATCGCAAGATCGGCAAGCGTCTCGGCCTGTTCCATACCCAGGAAGAAGCGCCGGGCATGGTTTTCTGGCACCCGAACGGCTGGACCCTGTACCAGGTACTCGAGCAGTACATGCGTCAGGTTCAGCGTGAAAACGGTTACCTGGAGATCAAGACTCCGCAAGTGGTTGACCGTAGCCTGTGGGAGAAATCCGGGCACTGGGCCAACTACGCCGAGAATATGTTCACCACGCAGTCGGAAAGCCGCGACTACGCGATCAAGCCGATGAACTGCCCTTGCCACGTGCAAGTGTTCAATCAGGGCCTGAAAAGCTACCGTGAACTGCCGATGCGTCTGGCCGAGTTCGGTGCTTGCCACCGTAACGAGCCGTCCGGTGCGCTGCACGGCATCATGCGCGTGCGCGGGTTCACCCAGGACGATGCACACATCTTCTGTACTGAAGAGCAGATGCAGGCCGAATCCGCCGCGTTCATCAAGCTGACCATGGATGTCTACGCCGATTTCGGCTTTACCGACGTCGAAATGAAGCTGTCCACTCGTCCGGAAAAACGCGTCGGCTCCGATGAGCTGTGGGATCGCGCAGAATCGGCGCTGGCCTCAGCCCTTGATAGTGCGGGCCTGCCGTACGATCTGCAGCCAGGCGAGGGTGCTTTCTACGGTCCGAAAATCGAGTTCTCGCTAAAAGATTGCCTCGGTCGTGTCTGGCAATGTGGTACCTTGCAGCTCGATTTTAACCTGCCGATCCGTCTGGGAGCCGAATACGTCTCCGAAGACAACAGTCGCAAGCACCCGGTAATGTTGCACCGGGCGATCCTGGGTTCCTTCGAGCGTTTCGTCGGGATTCTGATCGAGCATTACGAGGGTGCGTTCCCTGCGTGGCTGGCTCCGACTCAGGCAGTGATCATGAATATCACTGATAAACAGGCAGATTTTGCCGCTGAAGTTGAAAAAACTCTCAATCAAAGCGGTTTTCGTGCCAAGTCTGACTTGAGAAATGAAAAGATCGGCTTTAAAATCCGCGAGCATACTTTGCTCAAGGTTCCCTATCTCTTGGTTATTGGAGATCGGGAAGTCGAGATGCAGACTGTCGCTGTGCGTACTCGTGAAGGTGCTGACCTGGGCTCGATGCCCGTCGCCCAGTTCGCTGAGTTCCTCGCGCAAGCGGTTTCCCGGCGTGGTCGCCCAGATTCGGAGTAATTATTATTAAGCGTGAAATGAGACAAGATAAACGAGCTGCACCGAAAGCCCCGATCAACGAGAATATCTCGGCACGCGAGGTTCGGTTAATTGGCGCTGACGGCGAGCAGATTGGCATCGTCTCGATTGATGAAGCGCTTCGTATTGCTGAAGAAGCCAAACTGGATCTGGTGGAAATTTCCGCCGACGCAATCCCACCGGTTTGCCGTGTGATGGATTACGGCAAATCGATCTTCGAAAAGAAGAAGCAGATTGCCGCAGCGAAAAAGAACCAGAAGCAGATTCAGGTAAAAGAAATCAAGTTTCGTCCAGGGACGGAGGAAGGGGATTACCAGGTAAAACTGCGCAACCTGGTACGTTTCCTGAGTGACGGGGACAGGGCCAAGGTATCCTTGCGATTCCGCGGCCGTGAGATGGCCCACCAGGAGCTGGGGATGGAACTCCTCAAGCGGGTTGAAGGTGACCTGCTCGAGTACGGTTCGGTCGAACAGCATCCTAAGATGGAAGGACGCCAGCTGATCATGGTCATCGCCCCGAAAAAGAAGAAGTAATCAACAGGGCACGGCAGGCCTTGCGATTATGTTTATCAACTGAATGCGGAGTATCCGAACATGCCAAAGATGAAAACTAAAAGTGGTGCTGCTAAGCGGTTTCTGAAAACTGCTAACGGTATCAAGCACAAGCACGCTTTCAAGAGCCACATCCTGACCAAAATGTCGACCAAGCGTAAGCGTCAACTGCGCGGTAGCAGCTTGCTGCATCCGTCTGACGTGGCAAAAGTCGAGCGCATGCTGCGCCTTCGTTAATTTTTGGTTAAGAATAGAGGAAGTAACTCATGGCTCGTGTAAAGCGTGGCGTCATTGCCCGTAAACGTCACAAAAAAATTCTGAAACTTGCTAAAGGCTACTACGGCGCTCGCTCGCGCGTATTCCGTGTTGCCAAGCAAGCGGTAATCAAGGCAGGCCAATACGCCTACCGTGACCGTCGTCAGAAAAAACGTCAGTTCCGCGCTCTGTGGATCGCTCGTATCAACGCTGGTGCACGTATCAACGGTCTGTCCTACAGCCGTTTCATCGCCGGCCTGAAAAAAGCGTCCATCGAGATCGACCGTAAGGTTCTGGCTGATCTGGCAGTGAACGAAAAAGCGGCGTTTGCTGCGATTGTCGAGAAAGCTAAAGCCACCTTGGCTTAAGTACCCCCGACAGTCACCCGGGCTCACCTCTGTGGGCTCAGGTGTTAAACGTCATAAATAGGGGAAGAGCCTTCAAGCTCTTCCCCTATTTTGTATCTGGAGTCTGTACATGGAAAACCTGGATGCGCTGGTCTCTCAAGCACTAGAGGCTGTGCAAAGCGCTGAAGATATCAATGCCCTGGAGCAAATCCGGGTTCACTACCTTGGCAAAAAGGGTGAATTGACTCAGGTGATGAAGACCTTGGGGAATTTGCCGGCAGAAGAGCGCCCGCAAGTCGGCGCCCTGATCAACGTTGCCAAGGAGCGTGTCACAGAGGTTCTCAATGCGCGCAAGGCGCTGTTTGAAGAGGCCGATCTGGCCGCCAAACTGTCCGCCGAGTCCATTGATGTGACCCTGCCTGGCCGTGGTCAGACCTCGGGTGGTCTGCATCCGGTTACTCGCACTCTGGAACGTATCGAACAGTTCTTCACCCATATTGGCTACGGCATTGCCGAAGGCCCTGAGGTCGAAGACGACTATCACAACTTCGAGGCGCTCAACATCCCAGGCCATCACCCGGCCCGGTCGATGCATGACACCTTCTATTTCAATGCGAACATGTTGCTGCGCACCCATACCTCGCCGGTACAGGTCCGCACCATGGAATCGAAACAGCCGCCGATCCGCATCGTCTGCCCAGGCCGTGTGTATCGCAGTGACTCCGATATCACTCACTCGCCGATGTTCCACCAGGTCGAAGGCCTGCTGGTCGACCGCGATATCAACTTCGCCGACCTGAAAGGGACCATCGAAGAGTTCCTGCGCGTGTTCTTCGAAAAAGAACTGGCAGTGCGTTTCCGTCCTTCGTATTTCCCGTTCACCGAGCCGTCCGCCGAAGTCGACATGGAATGCGTGATGTGCAGCGGTAAAGGCTGCCGCGTCTGCAAGCAGACTGGCTGGCTGGAAGTGATGGGCTGCGGCATGGTTCACCCGAACGTGTTGCGCATGTCCGGGATCGACCCGGAAGAGTTTTCGGGCTTTGCCTTCGGCATGGGCGTTGAGCGTCTGGCCATGCTGCGTTACGGCGTGAACGACTTGCGTCTGTTCTTCGACAACGACTTGCGGTTCCTCGCGCAATTTCGCTAGTCGTAACGAATTCTTAGGAGAGCAGGATGAAATTCAGTGAACAATGGCTGCGCGGCTGGGTAAGCCCGCAGGTAAGTCGCGACGAGCTGGTTGCTCGTCTGTCGATGGCCGGTCTTGAGGTCGATAGCGTTACGCCGGCCGCCGGTGAATTCAGTGGCGTGGTGGTGGGCGAGGTGCTGAGCACCGAGCAGCACCCGGACGCCGACAAGCTGCGTGTTTGCCAGGTCAGCAATGGCACGGAGACCTTCCAGGTAGTTTGCGGCGCGCCAAACGTGCGCCCGGGCCTGAAGATCCCGTTCGCCATGATCGGTGCCGAACTGCCAGGCGACTTCAAAATCAAGAAAGCCAAGCTGCGTGGCGTTGAGTCCAACGGCATGCTGTGCTCGCAAGCCGAACTGCAAATCGGTGAAGGCAACGATGGCCTGATGGAATTGCCGGCCGAAGCGCCGGTCGGTCAGGATATTCGTGAATACCTGAGCCTGGACGACGCCAGCATCGAGGTCGACCTGACCCCGAACCGCGGCGACTGCCTGTCCCTGGCCGGTCTGGCCCGTGAAGTCGGTGCGCTCTATGCTGCCGAAGTCACGCGCCCGGTCGTTGCCAGTGTTCCAGCCGCGCACGATGAAGTGCGTTCGGTTGAGGTCCTGGCGCCCGCCGCTTGCCCGCGTTACCTGGGGCGCGTGATCCGTAACGTCGACCTGTCCAGGCCTACGCCGCTGTGGATGGTCGAGCGTCTGCGTCGCGCTGACGTGCGCAGCATCGATGCCGCCGTCGACATCACCAACTACGTGATGCTGGAACTGGGTCAACCGCTGCACGCTTTCGATCTCGCCGAAATCAATGGCGGCATCCGCGTGCGTATGGCCGAAGAGGGCGAGAAGCTGGTGCTGCTCGACGGTCAGGAAGTCAGCCTGCGTAGCGATACGCTGGTGATTGCCGACCACTCCCGCGCCCTGGCGATTGCTGGCGTGATGGGTGGCGAGCACAGCGGTGTTTCCGCGACCACTCGCGATGTGTTCCTTGAAAGCGCGTTCTTCGATCAGATCGCCGTTGCTGGCAAGGCTCGTTCCTACGGCCTGCACACCGACGCCTCGCACCGCTACGAGCGTGGCGTGGACTGGCAGCTGGCCCGTGAAGCCATGGAGCGCGCCACTGGCCTGCTGCTGGAAATCACCGGCGGCGAAGCTGGCCCGATCATCGAAACCGTCAGCGAGCAGCACCTGCCGTCGATTGCTCCGGTCACCCTGCGTGCCCAGCGCATCACCCAGATGCTGGGTATGGAAATGGACTCAGCCGAAGTCGAGCGTCTGCTCAGCGCTTTGGGTCTGAAGATTTCCGCGGACGGGGCAGGGCAGTGGCGCGTAGAAGTGCCAAGCCATCGCTTCGATATCAGCCTGGAAGTCGACCTGATCGAAGAATTGGCCCGTCTGTACGGTTACAACCGTCTGCCGGTTCGCTACCCGCAAGCCCGTCTGGCACCGCAAGCCAAGGCTGAAGCGCGTAGCGATTTGCCTGAGCTGCGCCGCCTGCTGGTGGCTCGTGGTTATCAGGAAGCGATCACCTACAGCTTCATCGATCCGAAGCAGTTCGAACTGTTCAACCCAGGCGTCGAGCCTCTGTTGCTGGCCAACCCGATCTCCAACGACATGGCCGCCATGCGTTCGTCACTATGGCCGGGTCTGGTCAAGGCGCTTCAGCACAACCTGAACCGTCAACAGGACCGCGTCCGTCTGTTCGAAAGCGGCCTGCGCTTCGTCGGTCAGCTGGAAGGCCTGAAGCAAGAGCCGATGCTGGCCGGTGTGGTCTGCGGCGGCCGTCTGCCGGAAGGCTGGGCACAAGGTCGCGATACCGTGGACTTCTTCGACGTCAAAGCCGACGTGGAAGCGGTGCTGGGCTTTGCCGGTGCACTGGATTCGTTCAAATTCGTACCAGGCAGCCACCCTGCGTTGCACCCGGGTCAAACCGCGCGCATCGAGCGTGAAGGTCGCGTAGTCGGTTACATCGGCGCTATCCACCCTGAATTGTCGAAAACCCTCGGTCTCGACCGTCCGGTCTTCGTTTTTGAGCTGGTGCTGGCCGAAGTGGCGTTGGGCAAAATGCCTAAATTCAGCGAGTTGTCGCGCTTTCCTGAAGTGCGTCGAGACCTTGCGCTGCTGGCGGACAAAGACGTTGCAGCCAGTGCCGTACTGGACGTAATCCGTGAAAATGCAGGCGAATGGCTGACGGACCTCAGGCTATTTGACGTGTATCAGGGTAAAGGTATTGATCCGCATAGAAAAAGCCTTGCAGTTGGCTTGACCTGGCAGCATCCATCGCGCACTCTTAATGACGATGAGGTGAATACCACGACGCAAAACATCCTCACCTCGCTCGAACAAAGGTTGAACGCCACGTTAAGGAAGTGACGTATGGGGGCTTTGACGAAAGCTGAGATGGCGGAACGTCTGTATGAAGAGCTGGGCCTGAACAAGCGGGAGGCCAAGGAATTGGTCGAACTGTTCTTTGAAGAAATCAGGCACGCTCTTGAAGACAACGAACAGGTGAAGTTGTCCGGTTTCGGCAACTTCGACCTTCGTGACAAACGCCAGCGGCCTGGCCGCAATCCGAAAACGGGAGAAGAAATCCCGATCACGGCTCGCCGTGTGGTCACCTTTCGTCCAGGGCAGAAGTTGAAGGCCCGAGTTGAGGCTTATGCTGGAACCAAGTCATAACGACGAGCTTCCCGTCATCCCAGGCAAACGCTACTTCACTATTGGTGAAGTCAGCGAGCTTTGTGCGGTAAAACCGCACGTGCTGCGCTACTGGGAGCAGGAGTTTCCTCAACTCAACCCCGTCAAGCGCCGCGGAAATCGCCGGTACTATCAGCGCCAGGATGTGCTGATGATCCGGCAGATCCGCGCGTTGCTCTACGACCAGGGGTTCACCATCGGTGGAGCGCGCCTGCGCCTTTCCGGCGATGAAGCCAAAGACGACACCACTCAATACAAGCAAATGATCCGCCAGATGATCGCCGAGCTCGAAGATGTTCTGGTGGTACTCAAGAAATAAATTCCTGCTTTTAAATACTTCCAGTTTTCAAAAGCTTGCGATATATTCTTGAGCGTTCCTCGAGATGAGGAACAGGTTTCACGCCTAGTCGGGGCGTAGCGCAGTCCGGTAGCGCACTAGCATGGGGTGCTAGGGGTCGAGTGTTCGAATCACTCCGTCCCGACCATATTTGAAGAAAAAACCCAGCCTTTCAGGTTGGGTTTTTTTATGCCTGAAAATCCCTTCCTTTCATATTTTCGTGTGAATACACCTCGGATTTGGCACGCGGTTACGTACTTTTTCCTGCCAACTCTCACACCTCAAGAAAATGAGAACCACGCCACAAAAGGCGTCCTCGACTATTTTTTGCCCCTCTGAATTGCACTTTTCTGGCTACCCACGGACTAACGGCGCGTGTAGGAAGTTTCACTATCAGGGACGTGCCGTGTTTTTTATACCTCATCCATTTGTTCGTTCGCTGGCTTTTGGGCTTGGTCGTGTGGCGGTGCAACGCTCCTTATGCGTGCTCTCCATCGTCGCCAGTTTCTCCGCCTCAGCTGCCGAACCCGTTGCGCCCGCGCAGCAGTTGCTCCGTCAGCAGGAGCGCGAACGGGTCTTGCGCGAGCAGCTCGAACCCTCTCCTGACGTACGCCTCAAGGCCTCCCCGGATGATGGTCAGGGCCTGCTGCCGGCCAATGAAACGCCATGCTTCACGATTCGCCATATCGTGCTCGAAGGTGAGGATTCAGCCGCCTTCCAGTGGGCGCTGCGTGCTGCCAACCCGGCGTCCGATCCGGCGCTGAACCGTTGCCTGGGGGCCGCGGGCATCAACCTGACCATGAAGCGCATACAGAACCTGATCATCGCGCGGGGTTTCGTCACCACGCGGGTGCTGGCCGCCCCTCAGGACCTGAGCCAAGGGACGCTTGCTCTGGTACTGGTTCCGGGACGCATCAAACACATTCGGTTTGCCGACGGCACCTCGTCGCGGGCGACGCTGTGGAACGCCATGCCCGCCCAACCCGGTGATCTGTTGAACCTGCGGGACATCGAGCAAGCCCTGGAGAACTTCAAGCGGGTGCCCACGGCCGAAGCTGACGTGCAGATTACGCCGGCAAACGACGCTGACGCCAAGCCGGGAGAAAGCGATGTGGTGATCCTCTGGAAGCAAGCTTCCGTGGCGCGCCTGAGTCTGTCGACGGACGACTCGGGCACCTACGACACCGGTAAATATCAGGGCAATGTCGCGCTGTCGCTGGACAATCCGTTGGGGCTCAATGACCTGTTCTATGCCAGTTTCAGCCACAACCTGGGCGGCGGCAAAAGTGGTGATCGTGGTTCTGAAGGGCACACCCTGCACTATTCGCTGCCGTACGACTACTGGCAACTGGGCCTGACGTCCAGCGAGTACGACTATCACCAGACCGTGGCCGGGAGCAATCAGACTTATGACTATCAGGGCCACAGTAGCAACGTCGAACTGAAACTTTCACGACTGCTCTACCGCGATGCCGTACGCAAGACGTCGGCATGGGCCAGTGGCTGGTCGCGCACCTCCAGCAACTCTATCGACGACACCGAAATTGAAGTGCAGCGCCGGCGTATGGCGGGCTGGGAGCTGGGGCTCGATCACCGCGAGTTCATGGGCAGCAATACCCTGGATCTGGGCCTGAGCTATCGACGTGGAACCGGGGCGGACCATGCCTTGCGAGCACCGGAAGAAGACCTCGGCGAGGGGACGTCACGGCCGAAGATCATCAGCGCCAACGCCCAGTTGCAAACCCCGTTCCGTCTGGGGACGCAGCAGTTTCGCTACATCGGCGCTTGGCGCGGCCAATGGAATCGCTCGCCGTTGATCGCTCAGGATCGTTTCTCCATTGGTGGGCGCTACAGCGTCCGCGGGTTCGATGGCGAACAGATCCTCTCCGCCGAACGCGGCTGGACCTTGCGCAATGACCTGGGCTGGTTCGTCTTTCAGAGCGGCCAGGAACTCTATCTCGGCGTCGACTATGGCGAGGTCGGCGGACATTCCAGCCAGTCCTTGTCCGGGCGCCGTCTGGCGGGCTCGGTGGTCGGTGTGCGGGGCGGCTACAAGCAGTTTTCCTATGACCTGTTCGTCGGCCAACCGCTCATCAAGCCCAGCCATTTCGAAACGGCCGCCGTAACCACGGGCTTCAACCTCAACTGGTCGTTTTGACGGAGACCGGCATGCACTTCGACAGTCTTGAAATCCTTGCCCCCCAGCTGTCCGACGAACCCTGGAACGAGGCGACCGTGTTCGGTTCCGCCGTCTGGTTGTGGATGCAGTCGGCGGCGCATCGTGATGCGCCGCTACATACCTTGTCGGCACTGCTGCTGCCGGCGATCAAGCAGCGCCAGTTCATGCTCGCCAGCGAGCAAGGCACGCCGGTGTTTTTCATGTCCTGGATGAACCTCAGTGCCGAGGCCGAGCAGCGCTATCTGAACAATGCTCCGGTGTGCATGTCTGAGGCTGACTGGAACAGTGGCGAGCGTCTTTGGATCAGCGACTGGGTCGCGCCTTTCGGGCATACCCGACAACTGTCGAGACTGCTGCTGCGTCGGCTCTGGCCGCAACGCTTTGGCCGCTTCCTGGAGCATCGGGGCGATGAGCGCGGCTTTCGTATCAAGAAGTGGCAGGGCATCGGAGTCCTGCCCGCCGAGGCGCGCGCCTGGTTCGCCGCTCACCCGCTGCTTCAGTAGCTTTCGGCCTCATTATTTTGGCGTCTGGCGCATCTGTGGCCTGGCGCAGTTCAAAAGGAATTGATCATTAACAAGCATCTGTATCGGATCATTTTCAACAAGGCGCGTGGCCTGTTGATGGTGGTTGCCGAAAATGTGAGCAGCGGCTCGAAATCAGCCGGTGGTAGTGCAACCGGTACAACGTCTGGCGGCGGTTGCGTAGTCCGCCTGACACCCCTGCGTTTTGCCCTGATGGCGGCGCTCGGCCTGATCATGCTGGACGCCTCGTCGGCCCAGGCGGCCGTGGTCGCCGACCCCGGCGCGCCGGCCGCGCAGCAGCCGGGAATCGGGGTGACCGGGAACGGGGTAGCCCAGGTCAACATCACCGCGCCCAGCGCGGGCGGTGTGTCACGCAATACCTATCAACAGTTCGACGTCGATCGGCGTGGCGTGATCCTCAATAACTCGGCAACCAGCACTCAGACCCAGCTGGGCGGCTGGGTGGACGCCAATCCGGCGTTGGGTCGCGGCACGGCGCGGGTGATCCTCAACGAAGTCAATTCGAGCAATCCGAGCCAGCTCAACGGCTATGTCGAAGTGGCCGGATCCAGGGCGCAGGTGGTGATCGCCAACCCGTCCGGGATCAGCTGTGATGGCTGTGGTTTCATCAACGCCAATCGCTCGACCCTCACCACTGGCAAGGCGCAGTTCGAGAACGGGGTACTGCAGGGTTATCAAGTCGACGGCGGCAAGATAACCGTCAACGGTGCCGGGATGGATACGCGTGACAGCGATTACACCGAAGTCATCGCGCGCACCGTCGAGGTCAACGCGGGCATCTGGGCCAAGGACTTGAACATCCAGGCCGGCAAGACCAGCGCCGACAACGGCGCAGCGGGCACGCCGGTGGTCGGCATTGATGTTGCGCAACTGGGCGGTATGTATGCCGGCAAGATCGTTCTGGTGGGCAATGGCGCGGGTGTCGGGGTACGCAATGCCGGGCAGATCGGCGCCAGTGTCGGCGATGTGGTCATCCGGGCAGACGGGCGTCTGGAAAACAGCGGGCAGATCAGCAGTGCCGGTTCGACCACGGTCGAGACAGGCACCGGAGTCCAGAACAGTGGCACGCTGTACGCCAAGGGCGACCTGACGCTCAATACCTCGTCCGACCTCGACAACAGCGGTATCGTGTCCGCCCAGGGCAATACCCGGGTGACGGTAGCGAACCTGCGCAGCACCAGCGGCTCGACCCTGGCCGGCGGGGTACGCAATGCCGGGCAGATCGGCGCCAGTGTCGGCGATGTGGTCATCCATGCAGACGGGCGTCTGGAAAACAGCGGGCAGATCAGCAGTGCCGGTTCGACCACGGTCGAGGCCGGCACCGGAGTCCAGAACAGCGGCACGCTGTACGCCAAGGGCGACCTGACGATCAATACCTCGGCCGACCTCGACAACAGCGGTATGGTGGCCGCCCAGGGCAATACCCGGGTGACGGTTGCGAACCTGCGCAGTACCAGCGGCTCGACCCTGGCCGGCGGGGTCGACAGCAGTGGCAAGCTGGGTCAGACCGGCGGATTGACCCTGGACGCTTCGGGCCAGCTCAGCGCCCACGGGCAGAATATCGCCGCCGAGAGTTTGCAGGCCCAGGCAGGGGCCCTCGACTTGAGCGACAGTCAGACCTCCGCTGCCCAAGTGACGCTCACCAGCCGCCAGGGTGATGTCGATGTCAGCCGCGCGCGCGTGGCCGCAAAGGGCACGCTGACCGCCACTGCTGCGAAGGTTTTGCGCACCGATGGCGCCAAAGTCAGTGCGGCTCAAGTGGGGATCAAGGCCGGTCAGTTGTCCAACGTGAAAGGCGAAGTCCTGCAGAGCGGCCTTTCACTCACGAGCATTGATTTGCAGGGAGCACTGGATAACAGTCAAGGTGTGATCGCCAGTCAGGGCGCACTGAAAGTCACCGCCGCCTCGCTGAACAACTACCAAGGCAGCCTCGGTTCGGTGAAGTCGAGCCTGACACTGACGGCCACGAACGGCTTGGTGGACAACAGGAGCGGTCACCTTGAGGCGCTGCAATCGATCGCGCTGGTCTCGGGCCAGTTGCTCAACACCGCAGGCTTCGTCGGTGCCGGGCAGGCCCTGGACATCAGAGCGGGGACCATCGGCAATGGCGGCGCCGGGCAACTACAGAGCGGTACCAGTACGACAATCGTGGGTGCCAGCCTCGACAATCACGGTGGACGCATCGAAGCGCTGGGCGACCTCACGTTCACTATCGACGGCAAGCTCGATAACAGCAGCGGTCTGATTCGCACCGGTGCTGATCTGCTGATGACCGCGGCGCAGATCGACAACGCGGGCACCCAAGGCCTGGATCAAGGTATTGGAGGGCGCACTCTCACCCTTACCGCCGATCAGTTGGGCAACCAGGGCGGCTCGATCATTGCCGATCAGGCACTGACCTTGACCGGAAGCGGTGTGGTGAACAACCAGTCCGGGAAGATCTCGGCCGGTACTCAGTTTTTGCTGACTGACCGTAACCTGGCGGCTAAAACCCAAACCGTGAGCAACCAGGGCGGCACCTTGGTCGCCGGACGCTCGTTGACGCTCAACAGCGCCAGCTATAGCGGCAGCGGTCAGGCCTTGAGCCTGGGTGATCTGTCCTTCACGCTTAATGGCGATTACGTCAACACCGGCCTGCTGCAGGCCAATGGCAACCTGACACTGGCAACCACGGGGCTACTGAGCAACCAGGCCAGCTTGCAGGCGGGTAACCTGCTGACGCTGTCGGCCCGGCAAATCGATAACGCCGCGGTCGGTGTGATCAGTGCCCCGCAGGTAGAACTGAGAGCCAGCCAGTCGCTGGTCAACCGCGGCCTGATCGACGGCCAGTCCACCCGGCTGAGTGCGCCCACCCTGAGCAACCTGGGTACCGGGCGAATCTACGGTGACCAGCTGTCGCTGGCAGCGGGCACGCTGACCAATACCGTCGAAAACGGCACGGCGGCGGTGATTGCCGCCCGCGTACGGCTGGATATCGGTGCGCAATACCTGAACAACAGCGAACACGGGTTGATCTTCAGTGTCGGTGACATGGCCATCGGTGGGGCGCTGGACAGCGCCTACCAGGCCACCGGTCAAGCCCGCGAACTCAATAACGCCAGCGCGACCATCGAGGCCCTCGGCGGCCTGACGTTGAACGCAGCTTCTGTGCGCAACACCAACGAACACTTCTCGACACGCGAGGTCGAGGTCTCGCGCCAGGCGCTGCAACAGTATCAATTGACCGGCTCGGTCAATCGCTACGATCCGAATCAGATTTCGACCTATAACAACGAAGTCGACATTCTGGTGACACCCGAAGGTAGTAATGACGACTGGAACCGCTACAACCTGACCCGTGTCGTGACCCAAACCCAGATTGCCAGTTCCGATCCCGGGCAAATACTCGCCGGCGGCAATCTGCGCATCAACGCGGACCAGATCCTCAACGACAAGAGTCGGATCATCGCCGGTGGCGCGTTGCAAGCCAGCGCGAACAGCCTGACCAACACCGAAGTCGCCGGACAGCAGGTCACCACGGACAGCGGCGCACTCGAACACTTTTATCGCATCCAGCGCAAAGGCCGCGACCGTCAGGGGATCGACTCTGCTGCCTACAACCCGGCGCCCAGCGTGCAGGCCATTTCCTTGCAACCGACGGTCTATAAACAGAACACCGCCCCGCAAGGCAGTGGCACCCAGCTCGCCAGCCTGAGTCTTGGGAAGGTGGGCGCTAGCGAGGTGTCCAGCCGCACGATCACTGCACCCAGCCTCACGCCGATCAGCGAGGTACTGGCCAACGCCACCAACAACGTCGGTGGCGTGGCAGAGCGCATTCTCACTGGCGGGGTGAACATCGCCTTGCCGGACAACGCATTGTTTCGGTCGATGCCCAGCAGCACCTCCGGCTATCTGATCGAGACCGATCCGCGCTTCACCAACTATGCCAAATGGCTGTCTTCGGATTACATGCTCGGCAGGCTGAACCTGAACCCGGCGGCGACCCAGCAACGCATGGGTGATGGTTTCTATGAGCAGAAGTTGATTCGCGAGCAGGTGGCGCAACTGACCGGTCGCCGTTTCGTCGACGGCTATGCCAACGACGAAGCGCAGTACCGAGGCCTGATCGACAACGCCGTCACCTACGCCAATAGCTGGAAGCTGATTCCCGGTGTGGCTCTGAGCGCCGAACAGATGGCCCAGTTGACCAGCGATATCGTCTGGTTGGTGGCCAAGAATGTCACCTTGGCCAGTGGCGAAGTACGCAGCGTGCTGGTACCGCAGGTGTATGTGCGGGTCCGTGATGGTGACATCAACGGTGCGGGCGGGTTGATGGCCGGGCAACAACTGAACCTGAACGTGACGGGCAATCTGGTCAACAGCGCGAGCTTGTCGGGACGTCAAGTGGTCGCGATCAAGGCGGACACGCTCAATAACCTGGAAGGGCGCATTCAAGGCAGCACCGTCAGCCTTGATGCGACGCAGGACCTGAACAATCTCGGTGGCCAGATCGCCGCCGACAAGAGCCTGATGGTCAGTGCCGGGCGTGATCTGAATGTGCGGTCCAGCACGATCACCACGCACAGTGCGCAAGGCAGCCAGACCAACCTGTCGCGGGTCGCGGGTCTGTTCGTTTCCGATCCGGCGGCCAGCCTGTTGGCCACTGCCGGACGTGACATCAACCTGCAGGGCGCGCAGCTGGTCAATAGCGGCAGCGCCGGTGTCACCAGCCTGTCCGCCGGTCGTGACTTGAACCTGACGACGGTCATCGAGAGCCGCGACCAGAGCAACCACTGGGACAAAGACAACTGGCGTACCGAAACCAGCCGTAGCGAGAGTGGCAGCAGCCTCAAGACCCAGGGCGACCTGGGCCTTCGTGCCGGCAACGACCTCAACGCGCGTGCCGCCAGCCTCAGCAGCACCGCCGGTGCGGTGATTGCCCAGGCGGCGCGGGATGTCAATCTGACGGCCGGCGAGAACGCGCGCAGCGCCGACGAAGCGCACAAGGTCAAAGGCAGCAATGGCTTCCTTTCCAGCAAAACCACGACCACCCGCGACTCCACCAGTGAAACCACAGCCCAGGGCTCGCACCTCGATGCGCAGCAACTGGCGGTCCAGGCTGGTCGCAACCTGGTGGTTCAAGGTAGCCAAGTGGTCGCGGAAAAAGGCGCGGCGCAGCTCCAGGCCGGCAACGATATTTCGATTATCGCCGCGGTCGACAGCATGCAGACGCGCCACGACAAAGACAGCAACAGCCGCAGCCTGGGTGGATTCAAGGCCAGCAAAGTGACCGACAAGGTCAGCGAAAGCCGGACCACGGCGGTCGGCAGCCTGGTCTCCGGCAACAGCGTCGATGTCCACGCAGGGCAAGACGGACTGGTCCGCGGCTCGTCGCTGGTGAGCACCGCGGACCTCTCGGTGAACGTGGGGCGCGATCTGCAGATCGACGCGGCGCAAAACACCTTCAGCCGCGACGAACTGCACAAGGAAAAGAACCACGACTTCACCGGCGTTCTGACGGGGAACAAGCTGGGCCTCGATGACATGACCGGCAACCAGCACCTGTCCACCAGCAGCCAGAACCATACCGGTGACGCCTCGGAAACCACCTTGACCGGCAGCACCCTCGGTTCCAGTGCCGGCAACGTGTCGCTCAATGCCGGTCGCACGCTCGGCGTGACCGCCAGTGACCTGGTCAGCACCCAGAGCATGAGCCTGACCGGTGCCAACGTGACCCTCGCCGCCGGTATGGCAAGCGCGAGTCAGAACAGCACCGACGAGAGCCGCAGCCTGGCGGTGGGGCGAGTGGTGGGCGGCATGGTGATCGATAGCATCAACACCATGCGTAGCGCGATCAAGGCCGCGAACAGCGCGGACGATCCTCGACTCAAGGCTGTGAAGTGGGCGCAGGCGGCGTTGGCGGGTTACAACCTGGGGGGCGCCTCGTCGGATGCCTACGATGGTCGGTCGGGCTATGCGGATAAGAAAGGCGGTTCCGGCAGCAATGGTTCGTTGATCAAGATCGGCACCGAGCTGGCGAGCACTCACAACACCAGCACCAGCGAGTACGACAGCCAGACCGCCAAACAAAGCTCGCTCACGGCCGGTAAAACCCTGACGATCATCGCCGATGGCAGCGCGCCGGGAACGGCGGGCGATATTCACGTCATTGGCAGTAGCCTGAAAGCCGCCGATACGCTGTTGCAGGCAAAAAACAACCTCACCCTGGAAAGTGCGCAGAGCACCGCAAACTGGGCCAACGACAGCAATAACGACCGAACCGCCATTGGCGTCAGTTTCAATATCGGCGAACAGAATGGCTTCACCCTCGACCTGGGCGCGTCCATCGCCAAGAGCATGGGTACCGGCGATTCGGTCACCCAGGTCAACAGCACGCTGGATACCGGTTCACTGGTCCTGCGCAGTGGACAGGACACCACCCTGGCTGGCGCGCAGGTCCGGGCGCAGAGCATCAAGGCGGATATCGGCGGCAACCTCACTATCACCTCGCGCCAGGACAGCGAGACGCAGAAGAGCGAGCAGGGCAGTGCCGGTTTCGGCGGCAGTATTTGCATTCCGCCGTTCTGCTACGGCGCGCCCGTGACGGCTTCCGCCAGCCTGGCCGCCGGCAACATGAACAGCAACTACAAGGCGGTGACGGATCAGAGCGGGCTGTTCGCCGGGGCAGGTGGTTACAACATTCATGTCGGCGACAAGACCACGCTGCAAGGCGCGGTGATTGCCAGTGAGGCGTCTGCGGACAAGAACCTGCTGGACACGAATCGGTTGATTGTCAGTGACATTAAAAACGTCAGCGAGATCACGAGTCAGTCGGCTGGCTTGAGCGTGTCCTATAGCAGTAAATCCGGGTCGACGCTGGGGGGTAGCATTCCGCTGTCGCTGAGCGACTCGGACCACAGCAGCACACGCAGTGCGGTCAGCGAAGGCACGATAGTCGTGCGTAGCGCCGAGGGCGCGAATGATCTGGTCGGACTCAATCGCGATACCGCGAACGCCAATCAGAAGCTGGACAAGCCTGACCAGAAGGCGATGCAGGAGCGAATCGACCTTATTCAAAGCACCGTGCAATTGGCCACCGGCATCGTAGGCGCGGTGGCCAAAGCCAAGGCGGATACTGCGAATAAATTGGCAGAAGAGGCGAAAACGGACGCGAAGGTAGCGCCGGCGGCGAACGCGGCTGCGGCAGAGGCGGTCAGTTGGAACATTGGTGGTGACAAGCGGCTTATGGCCGACATTGCCACGGGCCTGATCGCTGCTGGATTGGGGGGAGTGGGAGGGGCGACGGCGGTGGGTATCGTGGCCAATACCACGGCAGCAGATACCTATAAGGCGATCGGCGACTACGCCGATCAGCGCGAATTCGAAGCCACTGACAGCGTGGTCAAAAAGGCCTGGGGCGAAGGCGGAGCGGCGCGAATCCTGCTGCATACCCTGGCAGGCGCTACGCAGGGGTTGTCCAGTGGCAATGCGCTTGCCGGCGCACAGGGTGCGGCAGCGTCGGCGACGTTTATGCCGATGGTGGACAAGGCGCTGAAAGACAGCAGCGTCAAGGAAAGCGAGCGCAACTCACTTGCTACCTTGATCTCGGCTGGGGTTGGTGCGGCCGCCGCCTCGGGAGGCAATCTGGGCGGGCAAGTGACGGCGGCGATCACCGGCAACGCCGTGGATGCCTACAATCGCCAGTTGCACCCGAAAGAAATCCCCCTGCTCAAAAATGAAGCGCCTGCGTTGGCGCTGGCGGCAGGTATTAGTGTGGAAGAAGCGGAGACCCGTCTGGGCCGGGCATTGGCTTACTACACCGATGCTGGCTGGCATAGCTTGCTCAGCAGCAAGGGCTTGCCGCCGGATCAAACCACCCTGACATACCTGGGGCGGGCACTGGCACCGCTGGGCAGCACCTATGACCCAGGCCCGACGACGGGCGACGTGCCCGTTCTCACCTCGGCCAACAAGACCTATACCCCTGATGAAACCCTGAGTCTTGTGCAGAATTATCAGCTCACTCATTCCGCAGCGTATGCGGACAATAAGATTAACCTGAGCTACCTGAGACCGATAGCGGAGCTCGATCCGGGGCAAACCGAGGCGATCGATTTCTACAACGAGCGCTTGAATCTCAAGGAAGGGGCTAATATCCGGCAGGTTCTCAGCGCCGGTCTTTACAGCGCCAGCGGTGATGTCGTAGGCCAAGGGCAGGCGCTGGCCGGTATCGCTGAAGGTATCTTTTCGCTGGGCAAAAGCTTGGTCACTCACCCCGTCGATACCTCCGATCAGATTGCCAATGGTCTGGTCGTGATGGCTTCGCGTCCTGGCGAACTGGTAAGCGGGCTTTGGAATGAGGGCCAAGAGACCTATGGGCTCGCCAAGCTTTACGAGCTGCAGGATGACCCCTACGCCAGCGCTGCGTTGAAGGCCAAGTATAAAGCCGAGTGGGCGGCGAGCATGTTTCCGGTCAGCCGGGTGAGCAATCTTGCGAAGATTGGCAACCTTGCTAAGCTGGGCGACGAGTTGGTTGTGGCTGGGCGGGGGATAGATGATGTAAAAGGGGCCGCAGATGCGTTCACGGGGCAGGTTGCAGGTAACGTTGGGGACTTTAGTAGCGGGCTAGGGGCAAGGAGTGTAGGAGAAACGGCAGAGGTTGCTGCAAAAGATACAGCGAAGTTTTTTGAACTTGCTACTGCAGATGACTTGGCTTTAACTAGAGCAAAGTATAATTTGCCAGATGGAAACACGATAGGTGTCGCTAGAACGGATATTCCTGGGTTTGAATCAGAGGTTATCGAAGGCCTTTCACCAGTACTACGTCGTAATTCTGGGCTGCCAAGCCTAGATGACCTATACGGAGAGGCAAGAGTAATTAAGTCGCCCTATAACAACCCGCTATTTACTCGGCATGCGGAAGAAGATCTGTTTAATAATGTGGCTAATAAAATTGACAGGCAAGGACTAACATCTGTCCAATTAGATGGCCGGGTTGTGGATGTGAAGATTTCTAATGCAAGTGGTATCTGCAATAAGTGTAGTGCAGGCTTAACTGGGAATAGTGACCTGAATGGAGTGGTTAAACAGTTCAGTGAGCGTTATCCTACCCTTCTGCTAAGAGTTACAGCTGAGGGGGGGGCAGCAATGCCAAATCGTCTAACAGTGCTGGTTAAAGGTGGGAGAATAGTTAATGGACAATAAAGAGACTCTTGAGGTCATTGACAGTATGGTGTGGGTGAAGAAAGCCTCAATTTTTCTTTTGTTGCTTGATTATGCCCTGCGTAATCTTGACTCGGCGAGTAGTACGCAAGAAAGATGTCAGGAGGCAGTTAATAGATGTTGGCTATGGCTGTCTGATCGAGCGCTCAGTGCTGATGAATTAGCATATTACCTAGACTCCGATGAAATGCAGAGCGGGCCGATGGCAGAAGAAAATTTTGCATCTGAAAGCGTAGAGCAAAATAGTTTAATTTTGATTTTGTTGGTAATAGGTTTTATTGCTAATAAGGCCTATAAGGTTGCAGGACTACAAGAGCAAATGTCTGAGCCTATATGTGAGGCGGACGAGAGTTCTTCTGTATATATCGTTGATTATATTGGTCGGATAGGTTTGTCTGGTGTGTTGAGTGTTTATCTATCTGCTAAAACTGAGCTTTGATATAGTTAGACTTCTTAGGGGTAGATCACAGGGATAAGGTGCAAAAGGCGCAGGCACATCTCTAGAGCGAGGTCTTGCCTACGAGAACCCATCGAACCTTATCCAAAATCGTGTAAGTGAAATTCAGTCACAAATACCTGCAAACTCCCAGGGCCGAATAACTATGGGTGTTGCTGTTGTGGAGGATGCGAATGGTATTCGCTCTGTTCTAGTCAGTACTAGCGAGCCTCGTGGTTATCTTCGCCCTGGAGTGAGTTTGCAAGAAGGCGAGAAAGTAGTAGTTGGAACTGGTCACGCAGAGGCCGACATTGTTAGTTATGCCAGTGCTAACGGATTGAAAGTTGTTGATGTTGGTGCGACGAGACCAGTCTGCGCTTCATGTCAGAATGTAATTGAGCCTACAGGGGCCAACGTGTCAATGCCATTAAAACCACTACCAAAGGCTAAGCAATGATTATGCGTTTAGAAACGGTTGAAAAAGGCCTTGTAGAAAGGCTGAAAACAGCTAGCCAAGAACAGCAACGAAGTGCGGTCAGGGTTGCTTGTGAGCTTGCTTTTCAGGCGGTTTCAGTAGGTATGCCTATTGTTGTTGACTCCCTTGAGCAACTACGTTGCGGGGGTAAACTGACGGTTGAACAGATATCTGAGTTAGATAGTTTGGCTGCAAAGTTAGATGAGCAATACTTTGACTTGCAAGACAGGTTGGATGATGAGCAGGGCTTAGATGTAGCTGCCCTTCAACTGTTTAGCCAGGCGCGGGCTGTATCGACGCTGTCCTTAGCCGGCGGAGAAGATTCTCTTATGGCAGCGGCGGAAGCAATATATGAGGCATCATCAGCTATTGATGATGGAACAGGTATTTTTGAAGCTGTGCTTTTGGTTTTGTCAGAACCCTAATCTGAGGCTGTTTTGTGCGGTATAGCCTTTTAGCTGCTGGCCCCAGCATTAGATCTACTACGCCTGCGTCGTGCTTCTTTCAGCAGCTCGACCAGTTGCTCAGTCATGGCCAATAGGAAGGATCCCCAGACGATGGTGACCTAAAAGGGGGCGGATTCTGAGGAATCCCCACAAATCTACTCCAAAACTTGCGCCTGTTGACATACCTCGTCTCGTAACGCGTGCTCAAGTCTCTCCAAGGTTTTTCGAGAGTTTGAGCCGCGCCCGCTGTGCCAGTAAAACAGCGAGCGTTCCGCCTGTAGATGGTGATTGCCCAGCAGCCGATCCACTCGTTTGATGGCATGTTTGGGATAGGCCCGGCCCGGCATGAAACGCCCAAGTCCTGTCAGAGTGAGCCGACGACCTTGGAGCAATGCGCCGACACAACACATCAACGTTTTCAGACGGCGAGAATGGACAGCGGGAAGTGCTTGCGCGAGCGCGCCGTGTAAAAATCGGATGGCCTGCATGGGATCGGGATCTCGTTTTTGTGTGGTGCAATACAAGCTGCCGACCCGTGCAGGTCTCTTCAATTCCTAACGTCTTGATTTGTTGTAAGAAAAAGCAGGGTTTTCTCAGAATCCGTCCCCTTTCGGTCAGACGGGCTGGTGCGCGGCTCGTCACTGGTGAGCACCGCGGACCTCTCGGTGAGCGCGGGGCGCGACCTGCAGATCGACGCGGCGCAAAACACCTTCAGTCGCGACGAACTGCACAAGGAAAAGAACCACGACTTCACCGGCGTGTTGACGGGGAACAAGCTGGGCCTCGATGACATGACCGGCAACCAGCATTTGTCCACCAGCAGCCAGAACCATACCGGTGACTCCTCGGAAACCACCTTGACCGGCAGCACCCTCGGTTCCAGTGCCGGCAATGTGTCGCTCAACGCTGGTCGCACGCTCGGGGTGACCGCCAGCGACCTGGTCAGCACCCAGAGCATGAGCCTGACCGGTGCCAATGTGACCCTCGCCGCCGGTATGGCAAACGCGAGTCAGAACAGCACCGACGAGAGCCGCAGCCTGGCGGTGGGGCGAGTGGTGGGCGGCATGGTGATCGATAGCATCAACACCATGCGTAGCGCGATCAAAGCCGCAAACAGCGCGGATGATCCTCGACTCAAGGCGGTGAAGTGGGCGCAGGCGGCGTTGGCGGGTTACAACCTGGGGGGCGCGTCGTCGGATGCCTACGATGGTCGGTCGGGCTATGCGGATAAGAAAGGCGGTTCCGGCAGCAATGGTTCGTTGATCAAGATCGGCACCGAAGTGGCGAGCACCCACAACACCAGCACCAGCGAGTACGACAGCCAGACCGCCAAGCAAAGCTCGCTCACGGCCGGTAAAACCCTGACGATCATCGCCGATGGCAGCGCGCCGGGAACGGCGGGCGATATTCATGTCATCGGCAGCAGCCTGAAAGCCGCCGATACGCTGTTGCTGGCGAAGAACAACATCACCCTGGAAAGTGCGCAGAGCACCGCGAACTGGGCCAACGACAGCAATAACGACAGAACCGCCATTGGTGTCAGTTTCAATATCGGCCAACAGAATGGCTTCACCCTCGATTTGGGCGCGTCCATCGCCAAGAGCATGGGCACAGGCGATTCGGTCACCCAGGTCAACAGCACGCTGGATACCGGCTCGCTGGTCCTGCGCAGTGGACAGGACACCACCCTGGCTGGCGCGCAGGTCCGGGCGCAGAGCATCAAGGCGGATATCGGCGGCAACCTCACTATCACCTCGCGTCAGGACAGCGAGACCCAGAAGAGCGAGCAGGGCAGTGCCGGTTTCGGCGGGAGCATCTGTATTCCGCCGTTCTGCTACGGCACGCCGGTGGCGGTTTCCGCCAGCCTGGCGGCCGGCAACATGAACAGCAACTACAAGGCGGTGACGGATCAGAGCGGGCTGTTCGCCGGCGCGGGTGGTTACAACATTCATGTGGGCGACAAGACCACGCTGCAAGGTGCGGTGATTGCCAGTGAGGCGTCTGCGGGCAAGAACCTGCTGGACACGAATCGGTTGATTGTCAGTGACATTAAAAACGTCAGCGAGATCAAGAGTCAGTCGGTTGGCTTGAGTGTGTCCTATGGCAGTAAATCCGGGTCGACGGTGGGGGGTAGCGTCCCGCTGTCGCTTAGCGACTCGGACCACAGCAGCACACGCAGTGCTGTCAGCGAAGGCACGATAGTCGTCCGTAGCGCCGAGGGCGCGAATGATCTGGTCGGGCTAAATCGCGATACCGTGAACGCCAATCAGAAGCTGGACAAGCCTGACCAGAAGGCGATGCAGGAGCGGATCGACTTTATTCAAAGCACCGTGCAATTGGCCACCGGCATCGTAGGCGCGGTTGCCAAAGCCAAGGCGGATACTGCGAATAATCTGGTAAAAGAGGTGAAAGAGTCGAAAGAGGGGATGTCGGACGCGCAGCTAGCGGCCGCGAATGCGGCTGCGGCAGATGCGGCCAGTTGGAACATTGGTGGCGACAAGCGGCTTATGGCCGATATTGCCACGGGCCTGATCGCTGCTGGATTGGGTGGGGCGGGAGGCGCGACGGCGGTGGGGATCGTGGCCAATACCACGGCGGCGGATACCTTCAATAAGATTGGCGACTATGCAGAGACGCAGAAACGCAATGCGACGGATGACGCAACTAGAGCCGCCTGGGCTGAAGGTGGTGCTGCGCGGGTGCTGTTGCATGCATTGGCGGGTGCTGCGATGGGGTTGTCGAGTGGCAGTGCCACAAGCGGTGCTTTGGGGGCAGGCGCTTCGGCTGCATTGATGCCTGCTATCGCTGATACCGTGGGTAAAAGCGAAATCAAAGACAAGGATCAGGATGCGTTGATAACCATGATCGCTGCAGGATTGGGCGCATCAGTGGGGACGAGTAATGGGATAACAGGGGCTGTTGTTGCGGGTAATAGCGCGGCTGGGGTAGACGCTTTTAACCGCCGATTACACCCAGATCAGGAAATTCCTCTGCTGAAGGAAAAGGCAGCAGAACTGGAAAAAAACAAAGTTACTGAGTCGGGTGCTCGATGGGAAGACCTCCTGTTGATTGCCAGTGGCGCACAGGTGGATGCGGTTGACCGTGTTCGTTTGAAAGCATTGGTGCAGCGGGCCAGCGGAAACGATACTGAGTCCGAAGGGTTTGCGATGGACATGGGCGTTGCCTATGACGTGGTTACTAAACTGGCCGCTCAAAAAATTCCGCTGACCTGGAGCAACGGTCGTCAGATTGTGGCCGATGGTGCACCGGTGTATGCATTCAACTCTACCCCGGCGCAGCTCAAGGACTCCGCGTTGTTCAATGTGTTTGGCTCCTATGGAGAAGTAACGGTCTATGAACAGTGGAAGCAATACGGCCAGGCTCAGACGAGCCAGTACTCCAATGAAATTCCGCGCCAGTTCGATTCTGTTGTAGGTGATGCTGCTGAACGGTTATCGGTTGTGGCTGGGAAGGGGGTGGGGACGGTAAGCGCTTTTGATTATTTTCTTCTTTCGATGGCGGGGGTGAAACCGGGTAAAATTGTCGTTGACGCTGTTTTGGGGGTGTTTGCGAAGAGGCAAGCTGCAGCAGAGGTGGAGCAGCTTGGTGCAAAATGGGCAGCAGATGCGGCAGAGGCTGCTTCCCCCGTAAAAGCTCCGATCGGGACGCCTCCATGGTACAGTTCTCAAGGTCCGTATAGCGTAAAGCTTTCTGGAGACTATACTTCAAAAACGATGGTTTTTAATGGGCAGGTTGCAGGTGACGTTGGGGACTTTAGTAGCGGGCTAGTGGCAAAGAGTGTAGGAGAAACGGCAGAGGTTGGTGCAAAAGCAACTCCATCCGGTTTGGTTTCTGGAGAAACTGGAGTTGTAGGTATTGGTAAGTCTGCGGCTAACGATGCGAGTTTCGATGGTGCAAAAGCATCTGGTCAGATCGACAACCCTCCAGTGAAGAGTGGATGGAAGGTTGGTGATGATGTTTATAATCAAACGGCTAAAGGCAACGACCCCTCCTGGTCTGCTGTTCGGTCTAGGTTTTGGAAAAACGAGGCTGCTGCTCCCAACGCGGCAAATACATATGGTCCAGAGAATCTGGATCGCATGAGTAAAGGACTCGCACCTCAGCGATACAACGCAGATAAAGGGGGTATTGAGTCTATGGAGCTGAGTCACGAGCCCATTCCTGCTCGGGATGGTGGTAAAGACTTTGTTCCTCGTTGGCCGCAAGACCACTCCGCTGTCGATCCATACAGAAAGCCAGGATACTAAGAAATGACAGAAACGCTTTCTTCAGCTTTTCAACGTACACGAGGGGCACCTGTTCAAGTAGGTGAGCGTCTTGTGTACCCGATCTTTCAAAAAAAAATTAAAGCAGGTCGAAGCAATTTTTTGGCTCGAAGATTGAAGTCATCCATGCAGCCTGTAGCTGGTTTACGTTTAAAAGTAGTAAAAGGTGAACTGGAGGTAAATGACCAACGTCACTCTGAAATTATTCTATGGGAAGATACTAGCCCGGAGTCTGTTTTTTTTTCGGTGCTATCCAAAACAGATTGCGAATTAAAAATTTGGAATGTATGGCGTGTGAACGATATTGTTCAGGCCTGGGTTGGAAATGCAGGGATGGTAATCAGTGAGGAGGGTCGCATAATAAATTTGGAGTGTAGTGGAGGTACTGAAGCAATAGACTTTTCTACTTTGGTGTTTCAAATAGAGTCTATTGATTAAGATTTACCACTAGGTGCAAAAGCGACAGGAGCGGCGTTAGAGAGCGAGGCGACGGGCTTCTTTGGTCAGCAAAGAAAGTATTGACCTAAAAGGGGGGGCGGATTTGAATAACCTAAAAGGGGACGGATTTATTTTATATGCGTGTCCCGTCCTGAATAAGGTTTACACCTTCTGATCTATTTTCAGGAGGGAGTAATGGAATCAGCAAAAAGGCGTAGTCAGCGAGACTACACGCTGACTTTTAAATTGTCGGTCGTCGACCAGGTCGAA
>NZ_JBXAMS010000024.1:0-71399 GCF_058800905.1 Pseudomonas sp. GW822-FHT04C11
TAGGTCATCGTCAAGATTAAATTCCGAAACCCCAATTGCGAAAGCAGTTGGGGTTTTGTTTTGCCTGCGAGAAAGTTCGTACAGCAACATCGGACGGCTCACGGCTGTCACAGTCACCTGACAATGCTAAGGTTCGGCCCTAGCTTTTGCATTTCTCCAAGGAAGCCCTTATGGCGGACGCCTCGTTCCTCAGTGCTGGTTTTATGGTGGTTCACGGCAACCGCCTGGACGAACTGCGTAGCCTGGTGGTCAGCTGGATGCGGCGTTATCCGCTTGCGCCCCTGGAAAATGAAATCGCTCTGGTGCAGAGCAACGGTATTGCCCAATGGCTGAAGCTGGCATTGGCCGAAGACCCTGAAGATGACGACATGGGCGGCTGTGGCATCGCTGCGGCGATTGATGTGCAGTTACCCGGTAGCTTTATGTGGCAACTTTATCGATCAGTGCTCGGGCGTGATGAAATTCCAGCGAAATCGTTGCTGGACAAGGCCCCTCTAACCTGGCGATTGATGCGCCTGTTGCCAGAGCTGATTGATCAACCACATTTCGAACCGCTGCAACGCTTCCTGACTCACGATACCGACCTGCGTAAACGCTATCAGCTCGCTGAGCGGCTTGCTGATCTGTTTGACCAGTATCAAGTGTACCGGGCGGACTGGCTGGAAGATTGGGCGGCGGGTCGCCATCAACTGCGTAACGGTAGAGGTGAGAGCAAGCCGCTCACTCCGGCCAACTGCTGGCAGGCTGAGTTATGGCGTGCGCTGTTGCTGGACGTCGGTGAGCAAGGCATGGCGCAAAGTCGCGCAGGCGTTCATCAACGCTTCATAGAGACAATCACTGGGCTGGACACCGCACCTAAGGGATTACCTTCACGGGTGATCGTTTTTGGCATTTCTTCGCTACCTGCTCAAGCCCTGGAAGCACTCGCAGGATTGGCTCGCTTCAGCCAGGTTCTGCTCTGCGTGCACAACCCATGTCGTCACCACTGGGCCGACATCGTCGCCGATAAAGACCTTTTAAGGCATCAGTACAAGCGACAGGCGCGCAAGACCGGCATGCCGGTCGTACTTGACCCACAAACCCTGCATCAACATGCTCACCCGCTGCTGGCAGCTTGGGGCAAGCAAGGACGCGACTACATCAACCTGCTCGACAGTTATGACGATCCCAACAGCTATCGATCAGCTTTTCGCGATGGACGTATCGATCTATTCAGCGAAAGCCAGCCGTTGAACATGCTCAATCAATTGCAGGACGACATCCTTGAGTTACGCCCGCTGAATGAAACCCGCCTGCTCTGGCCTGCGGTCGATCTGAAGCAGGACGAGTCGATCCGTTTTCACATTGCCCATAGCGCACAGCGTGAAGTGGAGATACTCCACGATCAGTTGCTCGCACGCTTTAGCGCAGACCCGCAGTTGCGCCCACGCGATGTGATCGTGATGGTTCCGGACATCGACAGTTACGCTCCGCACATCCGCGCCGTGTTCGGTCAACTTGAGCGGGAAGATCGGCGCTTTATCCCTTTCACGCTGACCGACCAGGGCCAGCGTGGTCGCGACCCGTTGCTGATCGCGGTCGAGCATTTGCTCAAGCTGCCTGACAGCCGTTTTCCGGTCAGCGAGATCCTCGACTTGCTGGACGTTCCGGCATTGCGCGCCCGATTTGGCGTAGAGGAGCGTGACCTGCCGACCTTGCATCGCTGGATCGAGGGGGCTGGCGTTCGCTGGGGTATGAACGCCGAACAACGCGCCGGTCTTGGTTTGCCTGATGAGCTTGAGCAAAACAGCTGGCGTTTTGGCTTGCGTCGCATGCTTCTGGGGTATGCCGTTGGCAGTGGTCATTCCTGCGATGGCATCGAACCTTATGATGAAATCGGCGGACTGGATGCGGCACTGATCGGCCCATTGGTAGCTTTACTCGATGCTTTGCAGATCGCTCACGCGGAACTCACGCAACCGGCATCGCCCGATCAATGGGGTGTGCGTCTGCAAGCATTGATGCAGCTATTTTTCCTGGCCAGCAATGAGCATGATGACTATCTGCTGGCCCAACTCGAGTTGCTCCGCGAAACCTGGCTGGAGACCTGCGAATCGGTTGGTTTACTGGATGAGCTGCCGCTGACGGTGGTCCGTGAAGCCTGGTTGGCTGGTCTCGATCAAGGGCGTTTATCCCAACGCTTCCTGGCCGGCGCAGTGAATTTTTGTACGCTCATGCCGATGCGGGCAATCCCGTTCAAGCTCGTTTGCCTGCTGGGTATGAACGATGGTGATTATCCGCGTGCACAACCGCCACTGGATTTCGATCTGATGGGCAGCGATTACCGCCCCGGTGATCGGTCTCGGCGAGAGGATGATCGCTATCTATTGCTCGAAGCCTTGCTCTCGGCGCGGGACCAGCTTTACATCAGTTGGGTCGGGCGCAGTATTCGCGACAACAGCGAGCGCCCCGCATCGGTATTGATCGGTCAGCTGCGTGACCATCTGGCTAACGGCTGGAAAAACACCGACGGCAGTAAAGAACTCCTCGATGCGATGACCCAGGAGCATCCGTTACAACCCTTCAGTGCCCGTTATTTCCATGAAGGCGATCAACTGTTCAGCTATGCCCGAGAATGGCAGCTGTTGCATGAGCAGCATGACCGTGGTCCAGTCTTGGAGGTGCTTGATGCCTATGTTCAGGAAGAGCCGCTGAGCCTTGGTCAACTACAGGATTTCCTGCGTAATCCCGTGCGGCATTTTTTCAGTCAGCGTCTCAAGGTGTTTTTCGAAGCGGCTGAAGCGCCTTTGGCAGATGAAGAGCCCTTCGTGCTCGATGCACTGCAACGCTACAGCCTGAGCGACAGCTTGCTTGAAGCTGCACTGGCTAGCCCCGATCAACCTGAGCAGGCTCTGCATGCACAGGCCAAAAGGTTGCAGGACAGCGGCTTGCTGCCGATGGCCGGTTTCGGTGAGTGCTTGCAACGTGAGTTGATCGAGCCGCTACCGGATCTGCTGCAACGTTATCAACAGTTGCTCGCATTGTGGCCAACACCGCAAAACAGTGCTTTGCCGGTGACGCTCCAATTGCAGGGAGTGAGCCTGGAAGGCTGGCTCAGCGGTCTCCATCAACGCAGCGATGGCGGGTTGCTGGCTGTCACTACGATCCCCAACAGCATTGGTTCGATCAAGACCCGCAAGTGGCATCGTTTGACTCGTCCTTGGGTTAATCACCTGGTGGCTTGCGCGAGCGGCTTGTCGATGACTACGGGGTTGGTGGCCAGTGACGATACCTTGCTGCTTGCCCCTATCGAGCAAGATGCCGCGCTGAAAACCCTGGGCAATCTGTTACAGGCCTGGCAATCAGGTATGCGCCAGCCATTGCCCGTAGCGGTAAAAACGGCTTTCGCCTGGCTGGGCCAGACTGATCCGCTCAAAGCCGAGGCTGCCGCTCGCAAGGCCTATGAGGGCGACGGTCAGACCACCGATGGCGAGCGCCGCGAAAGCCCTGCACTGGCTCGCCAGTTTGCCGATTACAACGCCCTGATTGCCGACGAAACCTTTGTCGATTGGTGTGACGCGCTCTACCGTCCGCTGCTCGAAGCCCCTTGGCACTCATTGACCAGTGAGGAGTCGCACTCATGACAGCGAAGGTCCCTCTGGCATTAGCCTTCCCGCTTCGCGGTAGTCAACTGATCGAAGCCAGTGCCGGCACCGGCAAGACGTTCACCATTTCCGCGCTCTACTTGCGGTTGGTGCTTGGGCACGGTGACGAGTCTGCCGGTTTTGGTCGTGAACTCCTGCCACCGCAAATCCTCGTGGTGACCTTTACTGATGCCGCGACCAAGGAGCTGCGTGAGCGGATCCGTACACGTCTTGCCGAGGCAGCGCGGTTTTTCCGCGACGAAACACCAGCACCTGACAGCCTGATTGCCGAGTTGCGTGGGCAGTTCAGTCCCGAACAGTGGTCCGGCTGTGCGAACCGTTTGGACATCGCCGCGCAGTGGATGGATGAGGCAGCAGTTTCGACGATTCACAGTTGGTGCCAACGGATGCTGCGTGAGCATGCGTTCGACAGTGGCAGTCTGTTCACTCAAACCCTCGAAGTTGATCACAGCAATCTGCTCGGTGAAGTTCTGCGCGATTACTGGCGACTGTTTTGCTACCCGATGCAAGGTGATGCGCTGAACTGGGTTCGCAGCCATTGGGGCGGCCCGGCCGCCTTGCTGTCACGAGTGCGCGGGTTGTTCGCCAGTGAGCGTGATAGCGCTGAAGGAAAAGAACCTGCCGAGCTGATCACGGAGTGCCTGCAAGCTCGACGTGATGCGTTGCTGGAGCTCAAGGCGCCTTGGCGACAATGGGCGCAGGAGTTGCGAGAGATCTGTCTGCAAGGCGTCGCCAGCAAGTCTGTCGACGGACGCAAGATGCAAGCGCGTTACTTCGAGCCCTGGTTCGAGAAAATCTGTACTTGGGCCGAGGATGACAGCCTTGAACAACTGGATATTGGCACCGGCTTCAATCGTCTGACACCCGATGGCATGGCTGAGGCCTGGAAAGGTCAGGCACCAAGCCACCCCGGCCTGGACGCCATGTCCGGCCTGAAAGCCAGTCTCGATGCATTGCCGACTCCGGATGCCGCAGTCCTGAAACATGCCGCACAGTGGGTGGGGGCGCGTTTTGAAGAAGAGAAGCGTCGTCGTGCTGAAATGGGTTTTGACGACATGCTGCTCAGGCTCGATGCTGCATTGCGAGCCGAAGGTGGGGAGCGTCTGGCGACGTTGATCCGCGAGCAGTTTCCCGTCGCGTTGATCGACGAATTCCAGGACACCGACCCGGTCCAGTACCGGATCTTCGAAAGTATCTATCGTATTGAAGACAACAACCCCGAATGTGGGCTGTTTCTGATCGGCGACCCTAAACAGGCGATCTATGCCTTCCGTGGCGCAGATATCTATACCTACCTGCGCGCGCGTCAGGCAACGAGTGGTCGCTTGCATACCCTGGGCACCAACTTCCGCTCCAGTCACGGGATGGTCGATGCGGTGAACCATGTGTTCCAGCGTGCAGAAGCCCGTGAGCAGGGGCGTGGTGCGTTTCTGTTTCGTGAGAAAAACGGCGAAAACCCGGTTCCATTTCTGCCGGTCGAATCGCAAGGCCGCAAAGAGTCTTTGCAGATCAACGGTCAGGCCGTACCGGCGCTGAATATCTGGCAACTGTCCAGCGAGCAACCGTTGTCCGGTGTTGTGTACCGACAGCAACTGGCTGCAGCGTGCGCCAGTGAAATCACTGCATTGCTCAATGGCGGCCAGCAGGGGCGTGCGGGTTTTGTCCGGGGGGCAGAGGATCTACAGGGGTTGCTACCGGCAGATATCGCGATTCTGGTACGCGATGGTAAAGAGGCCCAGGCGGTACGCAACGAATTGTCCGTGCGAGGTGTGCGCAGTGTTTATCTATCGGACAAGGACTCGGTGTTCGCGGCCCAAGAGGCTCACGACCTGTTGAGTTGGCTAAAGGCCTGCGCCGAGCCGGATGTCGAGCGACCACTGCGTGCAGCGCTGGCCAGCATCACCTTGAACCTGTCGCTGACAGAATTGGAGCGTTTGAACCAGGATGAGCTGGCCTGGGAGAAGCGTGTCATGCAGTTTCGTGAGTATCGGGTGATCTGGCGCAGTCAGGGCATCCTGCCAATGCTGCGCCGGTTGCTGCATGATTTCGAACTGCCTCAGGCCTTGATTGCCCGAAGCGATGGCGAGCGGATACTGACCAACCTGCTGCACCTCTCGGAGCTGTTGCAGCAAGCCGCCGCCGAGCTCGATGGCGAGCAAGCCCTGATTCGTCATTTGTCCGAGCATCTGGCGTTGTCCGGGCAGGCCGGTGAAGAGCAGATTCTGCGTCTGGAAAGCGATGAGCAACTGGTCAAGGTAGTGACCATCCACAAATCCAAAGGCCTTGAGTATCCGCTGGTTTTTCTGCCGTTCATTTGTTCGGCAAAACCGGTGGACGGCAGTCGATTGCCGATGCACTACCACGACGCGAACGGGCAAGCCCAGATAACGTTGAGCCCAACCCCCGAGTTGATTGCCCTGGCGGACGATGAGCGCTTGGCTGAAGATTTGCGTCTGCTCTATGTGGCCTTGACCCGAGCCCGGCATGCTTGCTGGCTGGGAGTCACCGACCTCAAGCGCGGCAATAACAACAGCTCGGTGCTGCACCTGTCGGCATTGGGCTATCTGCTGGGTGGCGGCGAAAAGCTGGTCGAGTCGACGGCGCTGAAGCGTTGGCTGGAAGACTTGCAGCAAAACTGCAGCGCTTTGAGCTATGGCGAGATGCCTGAAGCCACAACCGAACGTTTTCTCCCGCCACGCAATGAGGCAACGTTGCTCGCACCGCTGATACCGAAGCGCAAGGCGGCCGAGAACTGGTGGATCGCCTCCTACAGTGCGTTGCGCATTGGCGATAGTCTGAGCGCTGGCAGCGACGAAGCGCCGGAAAGCCCTCAAGCGCAAAAGCTTTTCGATGACGAGCGACTTGATCCCGATGCGCCACGCGAAGTGCTTGCGAGCGGTGGTGATATCCACCGCTTCCCGCGCGGGCCGAATCCCGGGACTTTTCTCCATGGATTATTGGAGTGGGCGGGTGACGAAGGTTTCGCCGCAGACCCGAAATCCATCGAAAACGCCATTGCACGCCGCTGCAACCGCCGCGGCTGGGAAGGCTGGATCAACACCCTGAGCGACTGGCTGCAGCATTTGTTGCAAGCGCCGTTACGCATTGGTACCGAACAACCACCCGTGGTGTTCGAACAACTGACCGAGTACCGGGTCGAAATGGAATTCTGGTTTGCCAGCCATAAAGTCGATGTGTTGAAGCTCGACGAACTGGTGCGCCAATACACCCATGCCGGCGCTTCTCGTGTCGTTGCCGAGCCCGTACTGCTGAATGGCATGTTCAAAGGCTTTATCGACCTGACGTTCGAGCACGCCGGGCGTTACTACGTTGCGGATTACAAGTCCAACTGGCTCGGTGCTGACGATTCGGCCTATACCGAGCAGGCAATGGAACAGTCGATGCTCGATCATCGCTATGACCTGCAGTACGTGTTGTATCTACTGGCGCTGCATCGCCAGCTCAAGGCGCGACTCGCCGATTACGACTATGACCGGCACATGGGCGGCGCCTTGTACCTGTTCCTGCGCGGCACCCGGGCACCTGGCCAAGGCGTGTATTTCACTCGTCCGCCACGGGAGTTGATCGAACGACTGGACCGGCTGTTCCAGGGAAAACCAGAACCCAAGCCTGAACCGGCCTGGGAGCAGGGTGTATTGCTATGAGCCGTTCCTTTGCCGATTTGTTACCCACACCGTTGACGGCCGAGAGCCTTGCGCAACTGACACCGCTGAGTCGCGCCGATGACCTGTTGCTGTTACTCGAGCGCTGGGTCGAGCGTGGCTGGCTTCGGGCCTTGGACAAAGCCTTCGTCGCCTTCCTCCACGAACTGGCGCCCGATGGCGATCCGCTGGTGTTGCTGGCAGCAGCCTTGACCAGTCATCAACTGGGGCACGGGCATGTGTGCCTCGATCTGTTCGAAACGCTCAAGGAGCCGGACTTCGCGCTATCCCTGCCGCCGGAAGGCGATCTGCAGACCGGAACCCTGTTGTTGCCATCGCAATTGCTTGAAGCATTGGAGGGCGCTCACTGGTGCAAGGTCCTGGCATCCAGCAGTCTTGTGGCGCTGGCCGTCGATGAGCGTGATGAAACACAGCAGCGCCCATTGGTATTGTCTGGCAAGCGACTGTATTTACGCCGTTACTGGACGTACGAACGGCGCATCGACAGTGCGCTGCGCCAACGACTTATCGTCCATGAACCAACACCCGATGACCTGTCCGAACGCCTGAGTGGCCTGTTTGGCCAGGCCAGTTCCAGTGCGCAGATCGATTGGCAGAAACTCGCCTGTGCCCTGGCCACCCGTGGTGCATTCAGCATCGTTACGGGTGGGCCTGGAACCGGTAAAACCACCACGGTTGTGCGTTTGCTGGCCCTGCTCCAGGCGCCAGCCGTGGAGGCGGGCAAGCCACTGCGGATTCGACTTGCCGCCCCCACGGGCAAGGCCGCCGCGCGGCTGACAGAGTCCATCAGCCAGCAAGTTCGCACACTGCAAGTTGCCGAGAGCGTTAGGGACAAAATCCCCTCTGACGTGACCACGGTCCACCGTCTGCTTGGCAGCCGGCCGGGAACCCGGCATTTCCGCCATCACGCCGGCAATCGCCTGCCGCTGGATGTGCTGGTGGTCGACGAAGCCTCGATGATCGACCTGGAGATGATGGCCAATCTGCTTGATGCGTTGCCGACGCATGCCCGGTTGGTCTTGCTCGGTGACAAGGATCAGTTGGCGTCGGTGGAGGCCGGCGCCGTTCTCGGTGATCTGTGCCGCGATGCCGAGGCCGGTTGGTACAGCCCGCAGACCCGCGACTGGCTGGAGGCCGTCAGTGGTGAAAATCTTGGTTCCAGCGGTTTGCAGGAAGACATCGACGCCACTCACCCGCTGGCCCAGCAGGTCGTGATGCTGCGTCATTCGCGGCGCTTTGGCGAAGGCAGCGGCATTGGTCAACTGGCGCGCTGGGTCAATCAGCAGCAGGCCGATGAGGCCCGCAAGCTGCTGGCTGCCCGCAGTCATGCCGATCTTTTTTCGCTGCCCCTCAAGGGCGAGCAGGACAGGGCGCTGGAGCGTCTATTGCTCGAAGGCCATGGCGAAGGTCCGCAGGGTTATCGGCATTACCTGAGTCTCTTGCGCAACCAGCGTCCGTCCATCAACTCACTTCCCGACGATCCTTGCTGGATCGAGTGGGCACGCAATGTCTTGCAAGCCTTTGATGCGTTCCAGTTGCTGTGTGCCGTGCGCAAGGGACCGTGGGGTGTCGAGGGGCTGAATCAGCGGATTACCGGCGCGTTGCTCAAGGCGCGGCTGATCGACAGTGATCAGCAATGGTACGAAGGGCGTCCGGTACTGATGACGCGCAACGATTATGGTCTGGGCCTGATGAATGGCGACATCGGTATCGCCCTGAAATTGCCTGAGCGCGATGGCCAGGAGGGCGGACGCCAGGTGCTACGCGTCGCTTTTGCGCGTAACGATGGTCAGGGCGGTGTGAGGTTTGTTTTGCCCAGCCGACTCAATGACGTGGAAACCGTCTACGCCATGACCGTGCACAAATCCCAAGGCTCCGAATTCGCCCACACGGCGTTGATCCTGCCAGATGCGCTGAACCCGGTGCTGACCAAAGAGCTGATCTACACCGGAATCACTCGCGCCAAGAACTGGTTCAGCCTGATCGAACCACGTACCGGGATTTTTGAAGAAGCCGTACGACGCAAGGTCAAGCGCTTGAGCGGGTTGATGCTGGAATTGGGGTGAGCAGGTGCAGTGTGGTGGCGAGAGGACTTGACCTATCGCCACCAAGACCCGGCCCGCTCCGAGGTCTACTCCGCTGCCAGCAGCATTTCGGTCTGGGCGGTCAGGCCCATGAAGCGTCGAACACGTTCGCCGGTCTGCTTGTTGCGTATGGCATACGGGCTGGCATCCAGCTGAACATTCCCGTTTTCCATGAAGATCACCCGATCGGAAATCGACATCGCGAAGTCCATCTCGTGGGTCACGATCAGCATGGTCATGCCTTCTTTGGCCAAATCGCGGATCACATTCAACACATCGCCCACCAGTTCCGGATCGAGGGCCGAAGTCGGTTCGTCGAACAGCATGATCTTCGGTTCCATGGCCAATGCCCGAGCAATCGCTACCCGTTGTTGCTGACCGCCGGAAAGCTGATGCGGATACTTGTGCGCGTGAGCCAGCAGTCCGACCTTGTCCAACAACGCATAGGCGCGTTGTTCACTCAAGGGTTTTGCGCTGCCGTGGAAGCGCGGCGCCAGAGTGATGTTGTCGAGAATGCAGCGATGGGGAAACAGGTTGAAGTTCTGGAAAACCATCCCGATATGCCGCACACCACTACGAACCCTGGCGCTGTTGGGGGTGTCGTTGGAACCGATGAAGCTTTCGCCAAATAGCATGATCTCGCCTTGATCAATACTTTCCAGTCCATTGATGGTGCGAATCAACGACGTTTTACCTGAGCCTGACGGGCCGATGATTGAAATCACCTGACCACTGCCGACAGTCAGGTCGATGCCCTTGAGCACTTCGTGATTGCCATAGCGCTTGTGGATCTTCTCCAGCTGTAGGACTGGTACCGCACCGCGATTGACCGGGAGGCCGGCAGTGCTGGTCAGCGGTTGGGATTGGGCCTTGAGTCGGCTTACGGCGGTTTCGTCTAGGGTTTGCGGCTTGCGTTGGTTCAGATCCAGATGGTGTTCCAGTCGCTGCAAAAACCAGCCGAACACGCTAACGATAAACACGTAATACACCGCTACCGCACCGAGGGTTTCCATGACCAGGAAGTTCTGCGCGTACAGGCGCTGGCCGACGGTGAGCAGTTCGGTCAGGGAGATCACCGAGATCAGCGACGTCAGTTTCACCACCGTGATGTATTCGTTGATCAAGGTCGGCAGGGAAATGCGAAAAGCCTGAGGAATCACGATCAAACGCTGCAAGCCCAGGAAGCCGATACCCAGCGCGCGCCCGGCCTCTTTCTGACCCTTGGCGACCGAAATCAGGCCACCGCGATGGATCTCTGCCATATACGCCGCTTCGGTGATCACCAGCGCGAACAACCCGGAGTAGAAGGGGTTGGACAGGACCGAGCCGGTCATCGGGAATAACTGCGGCAGGTTGTAGACGAAGACCACCAGCACCAGCAGCGGAATGCTGCGGAAGAACCAGATATAAGCGGTCGCCGGAAGTCTGAGCCAGACCGAAGTCGACAGCTTGGCCGAGGCCAGCAGAAAGCCCAGCAGCATGCCGATGAACCAGGCCAGGGCACTGAGTTCGATTACGGTGACGCAGGCTTGCCAGAAGGCGGAGTCTGCGAACAGGGAGAAGAAATACGTCCAATCGAATTGCATAAGTACCTCGAACCGCATTGAAGTCTTCGCGGGTAAGCCGCTCCCGCGCTGGGAGCGGTACTTTTGTAGGCGCGTGCTGGCCCGCGAAGGGGCGTCGCCTTAGTTGGACGCTTCTTCCAGGTTGTACTTCTTCAGGATAGCTGCGTAGTCACCGCTTTTTTTCGCCTCATCAAACGCCTTGAGCAGCGCCTGATAGGTCTCCTCGTTGCCCTTTTTGACGAAGATGCCGAGGGTTTGCGGATAGACCAGATGCTGGGAGGTGATCACTACACGGCCGTTGGTGTGCTCGGCGATCATCTTCGCCGCGCCGGCGATTTCCATTTGGGCCTGGATGTTTTTCGACAGCAGGGCCTGGGTCACTTCCGGTGCTGACGGGAACTCGCTGACAGTGATGGCGCCCTTGTTGTTCGGCACGCAATAGTCGGTCGAAAGTTTCTTCAATTGAGCGACCCAGGTGGTGCCTTGTTCCAGCCCGACTTTCAGGCCGCAGAGGTCTTCCGGGGTTTGCGCATTCAGACCGCTGTCTTTCGGTGCCATGATTGCCGCGCCCGTCACCGCGTAGCCAATGGTCATCGCTTGAGTCTGACGCTCTGGCGTGATGTACATGCCAGAGATGATCGCGTCGTAGTGCCCGGAATTCAGGCCGGAAATCAGATTGGGGAACTTGGTATCGACGAACTCCGCCTTGGCTTGCATCTGCTTGGCCAGGGCTTGAGCCAGTTCCGGATCGGAGCCGACGATATTCTTCTGGCTGTCATAGGATTCGAACGGCGGGTAGGTGATTTCCATGCCGATTTTCAACTGACCCGGTGTGGCGGCGGAAGCCATGCTGGCAGTTGCACAAAACAGGCTGGCGGCGAGCAGGGACAAACGGGCAGCACGGTTATTTTTGTAAAGCATTTTCGGTGACTCCGATTAGATAGTAGTGGCCGACAGCAATGATCAGGACGGTTGCGTCTGGTTTTTCAGGTGCCCGAAGCTCGAAGGCTTACGCGCCTTCTCCGGCAACGTGATTTCTCCGTTTTCCACCCGCTTGCGCAGGTATTGGTAAGTCTGCAGCGCCTGGCCGTACATGTGTTCGCCAATGGCGATCTGCTCATACTCTTGCCCGGTCTTGGCGAAACCTGGCAAGGGTTTGATCTGGGTATGGAAGTCGCAGGCATAGAACAGCGGGAAGGAGTAGCGCTCTTCGCTGACACTGCGGACACGGTGAGCCGTCGCAACGAATGCACCCGCGGTCATGACTTCGAGCATGTCGCCGATGTTCACCACGAACGCCCCTGGAATAGGCGGTGCATCGATCCACTGGCCAAGATTGTTCATCACCTCCAGCCCGGGTTTGTCAGCCAGCAAAATGGTGAAGCACTCGTAGTCGGTGTGCGCACCAATCCCGGGTGCATCCTGAGCCGTGCCGTCGAACGGGTAGTGGATCAGCCGCAGCTTCGAGGGCGGCCGGGTGACCATGCTGTCGAAATAGTCTTCCTCCAGGCCCAATGCCAGGGCGAAGCCACCGAACAGCCGTCGACCGAGGGCGAAGATCGCGGCGTAGTAGGCCTGCACGGCTTCCTTGAAACCTGGCAGTGACGGCCATTCATTCGGCCCGAGCAGCGGCGTGTTAGCCAGCACCAGCGGATCGTTTTCCGGGACTTCGAAGCCGATGTCGAAGGCTTCCTTATGATCCGGTTTGCCCTTGGCATAAACCTCTTCACCTTCCGGGACAAAGCCCTTGTGAGTCTTCGAGGTGCCGATGTAGTGCTGCATCTTGGTTTCCAGGGACTGATCGAAATAGTCCTTGGCTGCCTGGCGCAAGTTGGTGATCAACTGCGGATCGATGCCGTGGCTGGTGATATAGAGAAAGCCGACGTCACTGGCAGCCACCCCGAGCTGCTCTGCGACGACCAGCCGATGTTCCCGTTCGATGCTGAACAGACCGGCGATATCCACCACCGGAATGCTCTTGAAGTTCGCTTGGGGCGTAGTGTTATTGATCTGCTCGGACATGTTGCAAGCACCTCACGCGAGGGTTGAGTGATTGAAGCGATTGAAGTGTTCGCGCTCTGTGTTGGCCATCCAGATATTCAGCGACCACAGGTCGGCGACCGGCACATTGGTGAAGGGCAAGTGGTGCAAATAGCCGTCGGCACCGAACTCAGGCGTCAGGGTGCTGACCTGATAGCCGCGAGCCTGCTGGGAGTGCCAGATGGCTTCCCAGTGCTGTTGATGGAAGGCCAGTTCCCGGGCGTATTCCGGGGCGGCGGGATGGGGAACCTGCGGGCCTTGGTCATAACCGACGCGGGCCTGGATATGGTGTACGCGCTCGACGAAGGCACTCAGATCATCCGCCGGATCATTCAACAACCGCTCGCACGTCACGACCCAATGGCTGATATCGCTGGTGAACCGCAGGTCGGGTAGCTGCCGGATCAGTTCAAGCGTCAGCCAAGGGTTGAACAGTGAACGTGAGCGGTGGGTTTCGAAGCTGCAGAATTGCCCGTGCTTGCGTGCAAGCGCCATGGCCTGGCCGAAGAACTCCACCTGCTGCGACAGCGGCCAACGGTCATTGCCGGCCAGCACATTGACGAAGCGTGGATTGAGCTCGGCAGCCCAAGCGAGCTTTTTGTCCAGATCAAGAAGGTGTTCGGTGGGCGACGCGGATTGTTCCGGCAGCACGTCATAAGCGGTAAACACGGTGCTGATGTAAGCCAGTTCATTGGCTTTTAGAAAGGCGCCGAACTCGGTTCGTTCGCGGACGTCCAACGGCAGGCGAGCTTCCATGCCATCGAAGCCGGCTTCCAGCAACTCGTCGAGCGCCTGGGCCTTGCTCGCGCTATAGCCCCAGAGGGTACGAAATATTTCCAGTTTCATCGGTGAACCTCCACGACGCCTTCAACTACTCAAGGCTCGACGCCGGTGCATGACCGAATCGAGCTGTTATGGCAGTAGCAAAAGGTGTTCATGAGTCGGATCTCGGTGGATCCGCTCTCACTTACGTCGCTGTCAGCTTTTATTGTTATTAGGACCGCAGTGCGGTTACAGGTCACGTTGGTGCCGATGGTAGACATGGGGTGAAACAGAGAAAAATAGGAAACCCCAAATTGTTACTTCAGGATTTTATAAACAAATAGTCGCCTATCAATACTCGCTGCTTTCGTGAGCATTTCACCGGATATGCTATCGTTGCGGCATCATCCATGACGATCAACGAGAATTCCCGCATGAAGCTGGCTGTCTGGACGACAGAACGCATTGCTGGCTGGAAGCAGCTGCTGCTGGCCGGCCTTTTCTGTTTGTTGAGCCTTCCTGTATTCGCTGAGTTGCAGGCGCCACCGAGCATGGCTGATCAGCGCGCCATGTCGGTCACTCAAGTGGTGTTGGGAATCCTCAGCTACGCTCGCTGGCCGGTGGAGCCCGCGCAATTGCGTTTGTGCGTGGTCGGTCCCACCGAGTACACCGACGATTTAGTCAAAGGCACCACTCAAGCCACGGGGCGTCCGGTGATCGTTCGGCGACTGTTGGCCAATTACCCGGCGATCGCCAGTGAGTGTGACGCAATCTACATCGGTAAACTGACCAATGAAGAGCGCAGCACGCTCTTCGCTTCTTTGACAGGCCATCCGGTGCTGAGTATCAGCGAGGGGGGCGATCAATGCACGGTAGGCAGCCTGTTCTGCCTGCGGGTCAGTGACCATCAAGTCTCGTTTGAGGTCAACCTCGACTCGGTAGCCCGCAGTGGTGTGCGCATTCACCCCAGCGTCTTGCAACTCTCTCGCCGTAAAGCGGCGGCCCCATGAACCTGTTCAGGTCCGGCAACCGCCCAACTTTGCAATCGGTCATTGGCCGTGGACACCTGATCGTTGCGCTGGTTGGCGTGGCCATGGCCAGTCTGTCCCTGACCTTGCTCGGGGTACTGGCCTTGCGGGTGTATGCCGATCACAACCTGCAGCTGATTGCCCGTTCGATCAATTACACGGTGGAAGCTGCAGTGGTGTTCAACGACAGCGCGGCGGCGACCGAAGCGCTGGCGCTGATCGCGTCCACAGAAGAAGTGGCCGATGCCCAGGTGTTCGATGAAAAGGGCCAACTGCTCGCTCGTTGGCAGCGACCGGAAACCGGTCTGGTTTCCGAATTGGAAATGCAGATCGCTCGATCGCTTCTGGAAAAGCCGATCAACATACCGATCCTCCATCAAGGTCAGGAAATCGGCAGCATCCTGCTGACCGGGCATGGCGGCAGTCTGATGCGCTTTTTGCTCAGCGGTCTGGCCGGGATTGTCTTGTGTACGGCGGTTAGCGCCTGGGTCGCGTTGTATCTGGCACGCCGTCAGCTACGCGGGATTACCGGCCCACTGCGCAGCCTTGCCGAGGTCGCTCACGCCGCGCGCCAGGAGCGGGTCCTCGATCGTCGTGTGCCGCCAGCACGCATTGCCGAACTCGACAGTCTGGGCAACGACTTCAATGCCTTGCTTGATGAGCTGGAGTCCTGGCAAACCCACCTGCAAAGCGAAAACGAAACGCTGGCCCACCAGGCCAGTCATGACAGCCTCACCGGTTTGCCGAATCGGGCGTTTTTCGAAGGTCGACTGATTCGCGCGTTACGTAATGCCAACAAACACGATGAACGGGTTGCCGTGCTGTTTCTCGATAGCGATCGGTTCAAGGGTATCAATGACAACTTCGGCCACGCTGCTGGCGATGCCGTGCTGGTTGCCGTGGCAACCCGAGTCCGGGCGCAATTGCGTGAAGAGGACCTGGTCGCCCGCTTGGGCGGTGACGAGTTTGCTGTGCTGTTGACGCCGTTGCACAAAACCGAAGACGCCGAACGAATTGCCGAAAAGATCATCGCCAGCATGGAGCTGCCGGTTCAGTTGCCAGGCGATACCCAGGTGTTGACCTCTCTCAGCGTTGGCATTGCGATTTATCCTGATCATGGCGCCACACCCGGTACCCTGCTCGATGCCGCCGATGCGGCAATGTATCAAGCCAAACGCCTCGCCCGAGGCGGGCAATACACGGCAGGGTCGGAGCACCTTGTCGCCAATGTTCAAACCAGGAGTTAACAGCCTTGTTTTCACTGACCCAGCGTTCCCTGCGATTCTTTACCTTTACCTTGCTCATGGCCGTGCTGGCAGTGAGCGGTTGCCAGACCGCGCCGCAAAAAGGCCTCAGCCCGGCGCAGATCATGGTGCTTAAACAGCAGGGTTTCGAATTGACCGAGGAGGGCTGGGCCTTCGGTTTGTCGGGCAAGGTGTTGTTTGGCAGCGACGTTGATCACTTGAACCCGCAAAGCACCGAAATCGTTGAGCGAATCGGCAAGGCATTGCACGGTGCCGGCATTGAGCGCGTGCGGGTCGATGGTCACACCGACGGGTCGGGTAAAGAGGCCTATAACGAGCAACTTTCCCTTCGCCGCGCCAAGAGTGTCGGCGCGGTGCTGACCAGCGTTGGCCTGCGCGAGGAGAACATTCGACTGCGCGGCCTTGGCAGCGCCGAGCCGGTGGCATCCAACACCACCACCGCCGGACGCACCGAGAATCGCCGGGTATCGATTGTGGTGATCGCGGACTAGTCGGCAAAGTGCTTCGTGCGGGTTTCCCCCATCAATAGCGCTTGATTCTGCTCAGTCACTTCACGGATGCATTTGCATGTCATAAGCCGGGTGTGTCCCGGTTTCTATCGACGTGCCTTAACTCTGATTCATTCGATAGACCATTGCGCTCCAGTAACGGTTGCCATTGCGTTTCTGGCGAGTCCATCCGGCAGCCTCCAACTGCTTGGCGATCATTCGATTCATGACTCCATGACCGAGCAACAGGACCGGGCCTGCGCTCGCAAGGGATCGAAGTTGTTGAGCGGCCTCGTTGGCGCGAATCCTGGCCTGACGGAAAGACTCGACCGTCCCTGAGAAACCGCATAACCATGAGACTCGAAGGATAAATGCCCATGTAAACGGTGAAAGACGCGGCAGTGTCCAGCGGCCATGGGGCAGCTGCGCCTCGCAGAAAATCGCGTCTACCAGGGTGGGCTGAAGGCCCAACGCCCGAACGGATGTCAGAGCCCGAGGCGCACTGCTCGATACAATCACTTGGGCGGTAGCGGCCAGTTGCACACTCGCCTCTGGGGCGGGCTGGTTGATGATTTCGGATAGATTGTATTGCTCGATCCAGCGTTTCATATCAAGCGCTGAAACCTTGTTGGTCACGGCCAGATTCGGCTGCCCATGGCGCATCAGGATGATCTCCCTGCTCATGTGTTTACGTCCTTGTTTTACTGCCCCAGGAGTGCTGAAAATGCACCCGGTGGGCATTTGAAGCATGCTGATCGTGCCGGTGTAAACCGCACATTGAGGCGTGAGGTTATCATCTGGACGTTAGGTGAAGGGAGCGACATTTGCAGCTTGCGTGAACGAACTCCATCCCCCCAGCCCTTCGATGTCACAAGTTGCGTACCAATCCCTGTCACAAAACCTTGGCAAAGGCCTGCTGACCTCGTTACGACGCCGCTACCTGATTCCTTGAAGGGCTGTCAGTCGGCGAAGTACATCGTTCGGGTTTCACCCATCAATAGTGCCTGATTCTGCTCGGTCACGGCGCGGATGTAGTCCCAGAGCAAAGTAATCCGCTTGAGCTTGCGCAGGTCCTCGCGGCAGTACATCCAGAATTGCCGGGTGATGTTGATTTCCTCCGGCAGCACCGGCAGCAGTCGTGGATCCTGGGCCGCCAGGAAGCACGGCAGAATCGCCAGCGAGCGGCCTTGCTGCGCGGCCACGAATTGCGCAATTACGCTGGTGCTGCGCAGGTTGGCGCTGGCGCCGGGCAGTACATTGGCCAGGTACAGCAGCTCCGAGCTGAATGCCAGATCGTCGACATAACTGATGAACTGATGCTTGCCCAAATCTGCCGGGCGGCGGATGGGCGGGTGTTGGTCGAGGTAATCCTGGGTCGCGTACAGCTGCAAACGGTAGTCGCAGAGTTTGCAGCAGACGTAAGGGCCGTGTTCCGGGCGTTCCAGGGCGATGACAATATCTGCCTCGCGCTTGGACAAGCTGATGAAGTGCGGCAGCGGCAGGATATCCACCGAAATCGCCGGATAGGCATCGACGAAGTGGCTGAGCTGCGGGGTGATGAAAAAACTCCCGAACCCCTCGGTGCAGCCCATCCGCACATGGCCGGATAATGCCACGCCCGAGCCGGACACCTGCTCGCACGCCATGTGCAGTGTGCTTTCTATGGATTCGGCATAACCCAGTAAACGCTGGCCCTCGGCGGTCAATACAAAGCCATTGGTCCGTGATTTTTCGAACAACAATGTCCCCAATGCACCTTCCAGCGAACTGATCCGCCGTGACACGGTGGTGTAATCCACGGCCAGGCGTTTGGCAGCGCTGCTGGCCTTGCGGGTACGGGCGACCTCGAGGAAAAACTTCAGGTCGTCCCAGTTCAACGAGCCTAACGATGTGATGTTTTTTTGCATGTTGGACCGGATTTTATGTGCGTTCTTATTAGAAGTTTGCACATCTATACTCCAAAAACAGTCCGACAACCAATTCGCGACACACGCCTCATCACAAGGCGACTTTTCTCGCCTTGGCTCCCTGCATAACAACAAGTCCAGGAGACCGTCATGAACGCATCGCTCACGCCAGAAACCACTGTGCAAAAGGTCAAGCTGTTGATCGACGGCCAATGGGTCGAGTCCCAGACCACCGAATGGCACGACATCGTCAATCCGGCAACCCAGCAAGTGCTGGCTAAAGTACCGTTCGCTACGCCTGCGGAAGTCGACGCCGCGATCAGCGCCGCTCATCGTGCCTTCCAGACCTGGAAGCTGACACCGATTGGCGCGCGGATGCGCATCATGCTCAAGCTTCAGGCGTTGATTCGCGAGCACTCCAAGCGCATCGCCGTGGTCCTCAGCGCCGAGCAGGGCAAAACCATCGCCGATGCTGAAGGCGATATTTTCCGTGGCCTGGAAGTGGTCGAGCACGCGTGCTCCATCGGCAGCCTGCAAATGGGCGAATTCGCTGAAAACGTCGCGGGCGGTGTTGATACCTACACCCTGCGCCAACCGATCGGTGTCTGCGCCGGTATCACGCCGTTCAACTTCCCGGCGATGATCCCGCTGTGGATGTTCCCGATGGCCATCGCCTGCGGCAACACCTTTGTGCTCAAACCGTCCGAACAGGACCCGATGTCGACCATGCTGCTGGTGGAACTGGCCATCGAGGCGGGCATTCCAGCCGGCGTGCTCAACGTGGTTCACGGCGGCAAGGATGTGGTGGACGCGCTCTGCACCCACAAAGACATCAAGGCCGTATCGTTCGTCGGTTCGACGGCAGTCGGTACTCACGTCTACGACCTGGCCGGCAAACACGGCAAACGCGTGCAATCGATGATGGGCGCCAAGAACCACGCGGTGGTACTGCCCGATGCCAATCGTGAGCAAGCTCTCAATGCGCTGGTCGGTGCCGGCTTCGGCGCCGCCGGTCAACGCTGCATGGCCACCTCGGTGGTGGTGCTGGTGGGCGCGGCCAAGCAGTGGCTGCCAGACCTCAAGGCATTGGCGCAAAAACTCAAAGTGAATGCCGGCAGCGAGCCGGGCACTGACGTTGGTCCGGTGATTTCGAAACGGGCCAAGGCGCGGATTCTTGATCTGATCGAAAGCGGCATCAAGGAAGGCGCAAAACTGGAGCTCGATGGTCGTGATATCACCGTCCCCGGGTACGAAAAAGGCAACTTTGTCGGCCCGACCCTGTTCTCCGGCGTGACCACCGACATGCAGATCTACACTCAGGAAATCTTCGGTCCGGTGCTGGTGGTGCTGGAAGTCGACACCCTCGATCAGGCCATTGCCCTGGTCAACGCCAACCCGTTCGGTAACGGCACCGGCCTGTTCACCCAGAGCGGCGCCGCGGCGCGTAAATTTCAGAACGAAATCGACGTCGGTCAGGTTGGCATCAACATCCCGATCCCGGTGCCGGTTCCGTTCTTCAGCTTCACCGGCTCGCGCGGTTCCAAGCTTGGCGACCTCGGTCCGTATGGCAAGCAAGTGGTGCAGTTCTACACTCAAACCAAGACCGTCACCAGTCGCTGGTTCGACGATGACAGCGTCAATGACGGTGTGAACACAACCATCAATTTGCGTTAAGGAGCCGGACATGAAAATCGCTTTTATCGGTCTCGGCAACATGGGCGCGCCGATGGCGCGCAACCTGATCAAGGCTGGCCATTCGCTGAACCTGGTCGACCTGAACAAAGCCGTACTCGCAGAGCTGGCGCAACTGGGCGGCACCATCAGCGCTTCGGCGCGTGAAGCAGCCCAAGGCGCAGAGCTGGTGATTACCATGCTGCCGGCCGCTGTCCATGTGCGCAGCGTCTGGCTGGGTGAAGACGGCGTGCTGGCCGGGATCGCCAAGGGCGTTCCCGCCGTGGATTGCAGCACCATCGACCCGCAGACCGCCCGCGATGTCGCCGCGGCGGCGGCCAAGCAAGGTGTGGCCATGGCGGATGCGCCGGTTTCCGGCGGCACCGGTGGCGCTGCGGCCGGGACGCTGACCTTCATGGTCGGCGCCACGCCGGAATTGTTCGCCACCCTGCAACCGGTACTGGCGCAGATGGGCCGCAACATTGTGCATTGCGGTGAAGTCGGCACCGGGCAAATCGCCAAGATCTGCAACAACCTGTTGTTGGCGATTTCCATGGTCGGCGTCAGCGAAGCCATGGCCCTGGGTGATGCCCTAGGCATCGACACCAAGGTGCTGGCGGGGATCATCAACAGTTCGACCGGTCGTTGCTGGAGTTCGGAGATGTACAACCCGTGGCCGGGTATCGTCGAAACAGCACCGGCGTCGCGTGGTTATACCGGTGGTTTTGGTGCCGAATTGATGCTCAAGGACCTGGGGCTGGCGACTGAAGCTGCACGTCAGGCGCATCAACCGGTGATGCTCGGCGCGGTGGCTCAGCAGCTGTATCAGGCGATGAGTCAGCGTGGCGAAGGCGGCAAGGATTTCTCGGCAATCATCAACAGCTATCGCAAACCCTGATAGGGGGGGCGGGATTGTGGCGAGGGAGCTTGTCGGAACGCCGCAACGCCCCGCTCGGCTGCGAAGCAGTCGTCAATCCTGAACACGCGGCGTATCTGACAAGTCGCATTGGCCTCATGGGTCCGCTTCGCGAACCAGCGGGAGCAAGCTCCTCGCCACAAAAGCCGCGCTCGCCACAAGTGCGGCGCATTCCAATAGATATTTTTCCGAGAGCCCACGTCGGGTGGGCTCTCGGTTTTTTATTGCTGAATCAGGCGAAAACGAAGTACTTGCGTACGGTCTCGACCACTTCCCATGTACCTTTCATGCCCGGCTCAATGACGAAAATATCACCCGCGCGCAGATGGATCGGTTCCATGCCGTCCGGGGTGATCACGCAGTAGCCTTCCTGGAAGTGGCAGTATTCCCACTTCACATACTCCACGTACCACTTGCCGGGTGTGCAGATCCAGGTGCCCATGATCTTGCTGCCGTCTTCGCTGGTGTAGGCGTTGAGGTTGACGGTGTGCGGGTCACCTTCGAGTTTCTCCCATTTGCAGGCATCAAGCACCGGCAGTGGATGGGTATCGCGAAGAACGGTAATGGGTTTGGACATGCTGACTCCGAGCGTTAGGCAGGACTGAAGTCGCACCCTATAGCGCCCGGCTCGGTGTCAGTTGTCTGTGCTCGACACTCAGCTGTCCAGAAACGCGCTATCGATCAAACCTGCTCAAGCGGGCATCCAGGAGTCCGGTTCACGCATTGAAATTTCCATCCGCTAAACTTCAAATTCTTGGCATTAAGTGCGAAACATTTGGGCGTTCCCGATGGATTTCGCAAGAATCTTCACAGGCATCACTCGTATCATTCACGCGAGAGTTGTCGAGAGCTATGCAATGAAAAAAACAATGTCGTGGTGGGATATCAGCCCGCCCTTGAGCACCGCAACACCGACGTGGCCGGGTGATACGCCGTTTCAGGAAGAGCGCGTCTGGACCTTCGGCCCCGAGTGCCCGGTGAATGTCGGTCGCATCACCCTGTCTCCCCACACCGGCGCCCATGTCGATGCACCGTTACATTACAGCGCCGAAGGTGCAGCCATCGGCGATGTATCGCTGGATGTCTATATCGGGCCGTGTCGCGTCTTGCATTGTCTGGACAGCGGTCGCCTGGTTCAGCCGGGGCAACTGGAAGGACGCCTTGCCGATCTGCCCGAGCGCGTCTTGCTGCGCACTTATCAACAGGCGCCGCTGACGGCCTGGGATCCGGATTTCACGGCAGTCGCCAAGGAAACCGTCGATCTACTGGCGAGCCTTGGCGTGCGGCTGATCGGTATCGATACGCCGTCGCTGGACCCTCAACAGTCCAAGACCATGGATTCGCACAACGCAGTGGCCCGCCATGGCATGGCGATTCTCGAAGGCATCGTGCTCGATGACGTGCCGGAAGGCGACTATGAACTGATTGCGCTGCCGCTGCGGTTTGCCAACCTGGACGCCAGTCCGGTCAGGGCTATTTTGCGTCCACTGAACAAACCGTCACTTGAGGAGCCTGCTCAATGAGCCAATGTCCCTATTCTTCAGATCAGTCACCTTCAAACCCGCCAGAAGAATGGCATAACGCCGAGCTGAATTTTTCCGACTCCATGAGCTACGGCGATTACCTGGATCTGGGGAAGATTCTCAGTGCCCAGCACCCCTTGTCGCCGGACCATAACGAGATGCTGTTCATCATCCAGCATCAGACGTCCGAGCTGTGGATGAAGCTGATGCTGCACGAGCTCAAGGCGGCTCGTGAGCATGTCAGGCTGGGCGAGTTGCCACCGGCGTTCAAGATGCTGGCGCGGGTCTCGCGGATTTTCGATCAACTGGTGCATGCCTGGACGGTGTTGGCGACCATGACGCCGACCGAATACCACGCGATCCGGCCGTTTCTGGGCCAGTCATCGGGCTTCCAGTCGTTCCAGTACCGCGAGATCGAATTCATCCTCGGCAACAAAAGTGCAACGCTGTTGCGTCCGCATGCGCACCGGCCGGAACTGTTGGCGGAGCTGGAAAAGGCGATTGCCACGCCGTCGCTGTATGACGAGGCGATTCGGTTGATGGTCAGCGCAGGGTTGGCGATTGATCCCCAGCGCTTCGAGCGCGACCCGGCAAGTCCGACCGCGTATGACGCCTCGGTCGAAGCCGCCTGGCGCGTGGTCTACACCGACCCTTCGCGGTATTGGGATCTGTACCAGTTGGCGGAGAAACTGATCGACCTTGAGGACTCGTTCCGTCAATGGCGCTTCCGCCATGTCACCACGGTTGAGCGGATCATCGGCTTCCAACCGGGTACCGGGGGCACCGAAGGTGTGGGTTATCTGCGCAAGATGCTCGACACCGTGCTGTTTCCGGAGTTGTGGCGCGTGCGTTCGACCCTCTGACCCGAGATACAAAAAAGCCCCGGCACTCATCGAATGCCGGGGCTTTTTGTCGACTGGCTGAAGGCTATTAAGCGACCGACAACGCGCGAGTTCTGGCGACCCGAATCCGGTAGAACACGAACAGGATCAGCACCCAGACCGGGATCGCGTAGACCGACGCACGCACCCCGGGAATCAACAACATCACGTAGATGATCATGGCCATGAACGCCAGGCACAGGTAATTGGTGTACGGCGACCAGAATGCCTTGAAGCCCGGGACGATGCCGCGTTGGCCCATGGCCTTGCGAAACTTCAGGTGCGTCAGGCTGATCATCGCCCAGTTGATCATCAACGAGGCGACCACCAGCGCGAACAGCAACTCAAGCGCTTCATGCGGGGCGACGTAGTTAACCAGCACGGACAACATCGTCATCAGCGCCGATACGCCCAGCGCCCGTAACGGCACGCCCCGTTTGTTCAGCTTCATCAGTGGCTTGGGGGCATCGCCCTGTTCCGCCAGGCCGTAGAGCATGCGGCTGTTGCAATAGACGCAGCTGTTGTAGACCGAGAGTGCTGCGGTGAGCACCACAACGTTGAGGATCTGCGCCGCGGTGTCGCTGCCGATCAAGGCGAAAATCTGCACAAACGGACTGCCGCTGTAGGCATCGCCGGAAGCGCCCATTGTTTGTAGCAGTTGGTCCCACGGGTACAACGACAGCAGCACGGTGAGTGCGCCGACGTAGAAGATCAATACGCGGTAAACCACCTGGTTGATCGCCTTGGGAATGACTTTTCTCGGCTCGCTGGCTTCGGCGGCGGTGATGCCGACCAGTTCCAGGCCGCCAAAGGAGAACATGATGAACGCCATCGCCATCAGCAAACCGTTGGTGCCGTTGGGGAAGAAACCGCCGTGACTCCACAGGTTGCTCACCGAGGCCTGCGGACCGCCGGTGCCGCTGACCAGCATGTAGCAGCCGAGGGCGATCATGCCGATGATTGCCACGACCTTGATGATGGCGAACCAGAACTCCATTTCACCGAAGACTTTGACGTTCATCGTGTTGATCAGGTTGACCAGTACGAAGAACACCGCCGCGCTGGCCCAGGTGGGGACCTCGGGCCACCAGAACTGCACATATTTGCCAACGGCGGTCAGCTCGGCCATGCCCACCAGCACATACAGCACCCAGTAGTTCCAGCCGGACAGGAAGCCGGCAAAACTACCCCAGTAGTTGTGCGCAAAATGGCTGAAGGAACCGGCGACCGGCTCTTCGACAATCATCTCTCCCAGTTGGCGCATGATCAGAAAGGCGATGAAACCGGCAATGGCATAGCCGAGGATCATCGACGGGCCTGCCGATTTGAGCACGCCGGCGGAGCCGAGAAACAGCCCTGTACCAATCGCGCCGCCCAGTGCGATCAGCTGAATATGCCTGTTTTTCAGCCCCCGCTTCAGTACGCCCTGTTGCAGTTGTTCATCCGCCATCTGGATACCTTCTAGTTGTTATGGTCAGGCTTTGTTGCAGGTCGACAGCTTATTCAATTGGCACGCGTTTGTGAGCCTCAGACGTTACTTTCAGTGAACTTTTCGTAATACAGCTGCACGTTGTCGAGGGTTTGGTCCTGCAACCAGCTCTTGATCGACTCAACCATCGGCGGTGGCCCGCAGACGTAAATGTCGACTGCGGCATCGCGCAGTTCGCTGGCCTCGAAATGCTCGGCAATGTAGCCGCGTTTTCCCTCCCAGCCCGGTGACGGGTCGCTGACCACCGGCGTGTAGCGAAATCCTGGAATGCGGTGAGCATAGGCGCTGATCCGTTCGCCTTCGCACAGATCGGCCGCGTCCCGTACACCGTAGTACAAATGCACAGGCTGCTCGCAACCGCGCGCGACGATTTCGTCGAGCATCCCCAGCAGCGCGGACAGTCCGGTGCCGCCGGCCACCAGAATCAGCGGCCGGGCGATGTGGCGAAGATAAAACGCGCCCAACGGTGCCTCCAGAGCGATTTCATCGCCGACCTGGCAGCGCTCACGAATGTAATTGCTCATCACCCCGTCGGGTAACAGGCGAATCAGAAATTGCAGCTGATTGCTGCTACTTGGGCGGTTGGCGAAGGAGTAGGAGCGCTTGCTCATGGTCCCTGGAATCAACAGGCGCGCATATTGCCCCGGCAGGAAATCCAGTGGCTGGGTGGCCGCGCCCAAATCCAGATGGAGGATCGCGGTGCTGGCCGAGACCTGACGCACATGCGTGACCGTACCGCTGAGTTGTTCAGGCCCCGCGGCATTGCACAGGCTGGAAGCAAAGTCGAAATAAAACGCGGCGTCGGACTTCACTCGGGTCTGACAAGTCAGCATTTTGCGTTGTTGCAGGTCGAGGCTGGAGAGGGCTTCCTCATCCACATAATCCTGGCTGTAGTCGCCGGATTCGCAGCGGCCCTGACAGGTTCCGCAGACACCCTCGCGGCAATCCAGCGGAATATTGATGCCGTTGCGCAGGGCGGCATCGAGCAATATTTCGTTGGCCTGCACGGGAAAAAACAGTGTTTTGCCGTCGGCAAAACTGAACGCGACCTTGTGGTTCATGCCCCGGTCTCCATAGCTTCAGAGGTGGTAGAAATCGAGCACCGAGTTGATGGTGTCGTTGAGCAGCAACACGTGTTTGCGGGTAATCAGCCAGCTGTCTGCGTGAGGCTTGAGGCGATAGGTCGCGTTCCCGTAGAACTGCTCGGAGGTGGCCAGGCGATAAAACAAGGTGTGCCAGTTCAGCCGCACCTCCAGCTCACCGGCTTCGAGTTCGCTGATCCGCACGTTGTTGATCAGGTGCAGGGTGCGCGGCATCGGCGTGGCCGAGGCAGCCTTGCCGGTGCGCAGGCGGAATACACGGTCTTCCAGGCCCGAGCGATTGGCGTAGTAGATCAACGACATTTCGCGCTTGGGGTCACGGGTGTAGACGTGTTCGGAGTCCCATTGCGGCAGGTGAAACTCACTCTGCTCGTCGAAGAGCTGGATGTAGGGGTCCCAGTCCTTGGCGTCGCAGAGTTCGGATTTACGGTAGAAAAACTGCTCGATCTGATACTGCAATTGCGGATTCATATTCACACCTCACGTAGCTTCAGGGATTTCGCGTCCAGGCCGTCGAGCAAGAACTTCTGCCAGTTGCTGTGCTGGTTGACGTAAAGCCCTTCGTGGGTGAATTCGGTGCCGGTCATGGCCGGTGCAATGCCGATCGCCTCGCTGTTGGGCGTGGCGCCGGTTGCCCACTGGTGGCTGCCGCGCGAGATATCGCTCCAGCGTTCCAGTCGTGCCTGGAAACCACGCTGGGCTTCGCGAAACTCCACCAGGTCATCCGGGGTGCCGAGTCCAGACACGTTGAAGAAATCTTCGAACTGGCGAATCCGGTTTTCCCGATCCGCGTCCGACTCGTTTTTCACACCCAGGCACTGGCTGATGATCTCGGTCTTGTTCCAGGCCACCGGACGGATGATCCGTAGCTGCGAGCTGATTTGATCGAGGAAAAACAGGCTGGGGTAGATGTTCAGGTTGCGCAGCCGATGCATCATCCATTCGGCTTTTTCCTGACCGTGTTCCTCGATCAGGCGCGGCATGATCGTCGCGTAGCCGGAACGCACCGTCGGGTTGGGCATGTCGCTGAACAGCACGCTGTGACCGTTATTGAAGGCGAACCAGCCGTCATCGGTATTGGCGTCGCCAGCCCCCAGCTTGCTGTAGTCGAGCGTGCCGCTGGCGCGGGTGCCGTTCTCGTTGTCGACCTGCTGGCGGTGTTGCACCGTGGCCACATAGTTATAGTGGACCGTGCTGACGTGATAGCCGTCCAGGCCGTTTTCGTTTTGCAGTTTCCAGTTGCCGTCGTAGGTGTAGGCCGACTTGCCGGGCAGTACTTCCAGTTCACCAGTGGGCGATTGGGCGACCATCATGTCGAAGAACACTTTGGCATCGCCGAGGAAGTCTTCGAGGCTGTTATCGCCGTGAACGTCCAGGCTGATGAAGACGAAGCCCTTGTAGCTCTGGATGCGGGCTTTTTTCAGACCGCGTGTGGCTTTGTCGAAACCTTCCGGGTATTCGCCGGGGGCCTTGACCTTGACCAGGCGTCCGTCGCTTTTGTAGCACCAGGCGTGGAACGGGCAGGTAAACGTCGATTGGTTGCCTTTGCCGACGCGGGTCAATGTGGTGCCGCGATGCTGGCAAGCGTTGATCAGCGCGTTGAGTTGGCCGTCACCGTCACGGGTGATGATCATCGGCTGGCGACCGGCGCGCAGGGTGATGAAGTCGTGGTTATTAGCCAGCTCGCTTTCGTGACAGGCGTAGATCCAGTTCTTCTCGAAGATCAGCTCCATCTCCAGATCGAACAGTTGCGGCTCGGTAAAGATATCCCGAGCGATGCGGAATACGCCTTCTGCCGGACGGAAGTCCAGGCAGCCTTCAATGAACGCTTTCCACTGCTCGACGTTTTTTTCGCCACTCATGGGTGTGCACCTTTTTTATTCGGGTCAATCGGTGCGCCCATTAGAGAGAGTGGGACGGGCAGGGGTCTATCCGGTTTGTCGACGAAGGCAGTCCACAAAGTTCGGCGGCCGCTGGCTGCACTGCCCCTGTGGCGAGGGAGCTTGCTCCCGCTGGGTTGCGAAGCAGCCCTAAAGTCGGCAATTGCAATTTTTCAGATAGGACGCATCCGAAGGTTTTACGACTGCTGCGCCCGAGCGCGGACCGGTCGGCGGGAGCAAGTGCCTCTCACTGCGATCTTTGCGGGTAACACCCGCGTGTATCAAGGTGGGCAGCTAATACTCAAGACCCTGCACCATTCGATGAACGGCCGCCCCTGTTTGCAGCATTGAGGTACTGTCTTGGGCAGCCTTGAGCGTTGTTCGAGGGTGAGCCCCGGCTCCGGAACTGCCGCGTTATCCACTTAGTCGATGATTGCTATCCGCTGGGTTGGCGCAGGCGTTCAGTGGTCTGGAACTTGCTCGGCTCAAGTCAGAGGTGCGCCGTCAGAGCGCGCGAGAAAAATATTGCCGTGGGTGCGCCGTGATGAGTAGCAAAGCCGATCCGCAGTTTCGCGATATTCGTATCGATCACTATGACCTTGAGGGCGCGCGGACCTGGATGTCAGGGATCTGCGGGCCGCACCGTCTCGAAACCGCGACGCCCGAACGGATCCGTTTTCATCACACGGCCAATGTGTTCAAGTCGATGGCCACGACCCTGGGCACTATCGAATACGGCACTGACGTGACCGTCGATATCGAAGACGCCGAGCATTTCAGCAGCTACAGCCTCAGCCTGCCTTTGGTCGGTGAGCAGGAGCTGAGCAAGAACGGCACGCTGCTCAAATCCAATCGCGATCAGGGCGTGATCATCTCCCCGAATGAAAACCAGATGCTGGCGATCTCCGGTGACTGCCGCAAGGTCCAGGTGGTGATCACTCGGGCGGCCATGAGCGAATCCCTTGAAGGGATGTTGCAGCGCCCGCTGGATGCGCCGCTGCGCTTTGAATCAGTGATGGATGCGGTGGACGGTGCGTCGGCCTCGTGGTGGCGCATGGCGCGGTATTTCATCGGCGAACTCGAGCGCAGCAGAGCACTGTTTGAGCAGGTCGTCTTCACGCGGGACATCGAAAGCTCGTTGATCAAAGGCCTGATCCTCGCCCAGCCGAACAATTACTCCGATGAGCTGCGGGACGTGTTGGGTGTGAAGTTGCCGCATTACCTGATCAGGGCCAAACAGTACATTCACGACAACGCTCGCGAAGCCGTGCACCTGGAAGACATCGAAGCGGCGGCCGGGGTTTCGCGGTTCAAGTTGTTCGAGGCATTCAGGAAGTACTTCGCCCTGTCGCCGATGGCTTATCTGAAAAAATACCGCTTGAATGCGGTGCGCCAGGACATTCTTGAACAGGGGCTGGCGCGCAATATCTCGGAGATTGCCATGGGCTGGGGGTTCACCCACATGGGGCGTTTTTCCGCCGAGTACCGCAAGTTGTTCGACGAAGCCCCGAGCGCCACCTTGCAGCGCAACGAGGCCCGGCGCATGCGCGGGCTTTGACGCAGAGGCAGTCAATAAGGCTTATTTGCGGGCGACCAGATCCAGCAGATCGTCGCGTTCCTTGATTTTCTGCAGGACGATTTCCGAGCGAATATCGGTGACACCCGCGGTGCGATTGAGCTTGTTGACGATGAAATCCGAGAAGTGTTTCAGGTTGCGCGCCTGAACCCGCAGCACATAGTTGCTGGCGCCGGTAATCACGTACGCGGTGGCGACTTCCGGCCATTCTTGCACCTTCTTGATAAAGGTCTCGTGCCAGTCTTCGACGTCCTGTCGCAATGACACATGGACGATAGCTTCCAGCTCGATGCCCAGCCGTTCGGCGTTCAGCACCGCGCGATAGCCGGTGATGATTCCCTCGCTTTCCAGCAACCGTAAACGCCGCAGGCAAGCCGACGGCGACAGCGCAACTTTCTCCGCCAATTCCTGATTGCTGATACGCCCGTCCTGCTGCAAGTAATGCAGGATTCGCAGGTCTGTCGAGTCGAGGGTCATGGTTTGAATAAATCCGCGATTTTTGGAGTTGGATTCGAATTATCTTCGAGACAACTACTATATGACCATCCACTTTGCACGAAAATTCTCCAAGGCTTCGTTCATTATTTGCTCATTGTGCCGGCGCAAAAATGTCCAAAACACCGCGGCATGTCATCTAGAGAACAGGACCGATAATGATCACAAGAAACGATTGCCTGGCGCTTGATGCGCAAGACCCTTTGGCTCATTTGCGTCACCAGTTTGCGCTTCCTGAAGGCGTGATTTACCTCGACGGAAACTCCCTTGGCGCGCGTCCGGTTGCGGCGCTTGAGCGTGCTCAGGCGGTCATCGCCGAGGAGTGGGGCAATGGCTTGATCCGCAGCTGGAACAGCGCGGGTTGGCGCGACCTGCCGGAACGTCTGGGCAATCGGTTGGCGGGGCTGATTGGTGCCGGTGAGGGCGAAGTGGTGGTCACCGACACCACCTCGATCAACCTGTTCAAGGTCCTCGGCGCGGCCTTGCGTGTGCAGGCGATGCGGGCACCGACGCGGCGGGTGATCGTCAGTGAGTCGAGCAACTTTCCGACCGATTTGTACATCGCCGAAGGGCTGATGGATTTGCTCCAGCAGGGCTATAGCTTGCGTCTGGTCGACAGCCCGGAAGAACTCGCGCAGGCGATTGACCAGGACACCGCGGTGGTGATGCTCACCCACGTCAACTACAAAACCGGCTACATGCACGACATGCAGGCCGTGACGGCGTTGATCCACGAATGCGGCGCGCTGGCGATCTGGGACCTGGCGCATTCCGCCGGTGCGGTTCCGGTCGATTTGCGTCAGGCGGGCGCGGACTACGCCATCGGTTGCACCTACAAGTACCTCAATGGCGGCCCCGGCTCGCAAGCGTTTGTCTGGGTTGCGCCGCAGCTGTGCGATCTGGTCACGCAGCCGTTGTCCGGCTGGTTCGGTCACTCCCGACAGTTCGACATGGCCTCAGGCTACGAGCCGAGCAGCGGTATCGCTCGCTACTTGTGCGGCACTCAACCGATCACCTCATTGGCCATGGTCGAGTGCGGCCTGGAGATTTTCGCCCAGACCGACATGCCCAGCCTGCGCCGCAAATCCCTGGCGCTGACTGACCTGTTTATCCAGCTGGTGGAGCAGCGCTGCGCCGCTCACGATTTGAAACTGATTACCCCGCGCGAACACGCCAGGCGTGGCAGCCATGTCAGCTTCGAACACCCGCAAGGCTACGCGGTGATTCAGGCCTTGATCACCCAAGGCGTGATCGGTGATTACCGCGAGCCGCGGATCATGCGCTTCGGTTTCACGCCGCTGTATACCAGCTTCACCGAAGTCTTTGATGCGGTGCAGATCCTTGGCGAGATTCTCGATCAGCAAACCTGGTCGCAAGCGCAGTTCCAGGTACGCCACAGCGTCACCTGATCCCAGCACTGTCCGTGGCGAGGGAGCTTGCTCCCGCTTGAGTGCGCAGCACTCACAAAATCGATACTCACTGCGAAGATTTTTGGGCCGCTACGCAGCCCAGCGGGAGCAAGCTCCCTCGCCACAGGGTTTAGTTCGACCGTGTGACCCGGTTTATCCAAACGATGTGCTCTCTAAAAAAACACAATATTCAGAGGACAGAGAAATGACCGACACCCTCGGTTTTGAAACCATCTCCAACCGTGAGCACGGCCTCAGGCGCCAGCTCACCTCGGGGCAGATGAGCATGATCGCCATCGGCGGTGCGATAGGCACCGGCCTGTTCATGGGCAGCGCCTATGCCATCGGCTATGCCGGGCCGAGCGTGCTGCTCAGCTATGCGATTGGCGCGGTCATCACGCTGCTGTTGATGGGCTGTCTGGCGGAAATGACCGTGGCCCATTCGACCTCGGGTTCGTTCGGCGCGTATGCCGAGTTCTATATCAGCCCGCTGGCCGGGTTTCTGGTGCGCTACGCCTATTGGGCGGCGATTGTGTTGGCGGTCGGCACCGAGGTGACGGCGGTGGCGATGTACATGAAGTACTGGTTCGCCAACGTGCCTGAGTGGATCTGGATCGTCTCGTTCTCGAGCATTCTGATCGTGCTCAACGCCATCAGCGTGAAGACCTTCGGCACCTTTGAGTATTGGTTCTCGACCATCAAGATCGGCGCGATTGTCGGTTTCATCATTCTCGCGGTGTATGTGGTGTTCGGCTCGGGCAACCCGGAGTACGGCGTGCATCACTACACCAGCCACGGCGGATTTTTCCCCAATGGATTGCAAGGGATGTGGGTGGCGGTGATCGTGTCGATCTTCAGCTACCTGAGCGTGGAAATGATCGCGGTGGCAGCCGGTGAAGCCGAGGATCCAGAGCGGGCGGTGAAGAAAGCCTTTCGCGCGACCATCGTGCGGCTGGTGGTGTTTTACCTGCTGACCCTGGCCCTGATGCTGGCGATTGTGCCGTGGGTTCAGGCGGGTCATGCGCAGAGCCCGTTCGTCACGGTCATGCAAACCATCGGCATTCCCGGCGCCACCGGGGTGATGAATTTCGTGATTCTGATTGCCGCGTTGTCGGCGATGAACAGTCAGCTCTACATCACCACGCGGATGATGTTCAGCCTGTCCCGTGGCGGTTACGCCCCCAAGGCGATGGGCGCGTTGAGCAAGAGCGGCATCCCGCTCAATGCCTTGTTGCTGTCGAGCTCGGGCATTGCGCTGGCGACGCTGTTGAACGTGATGTACCCGGAAAGCTCCTTCACCTTGATGATGGCGATTTCCATGTTCGGCGCGATCTTCACCTGGTTCATGATCTTCCTCACGCACTACTGTTTCCGTCGCTATCACCAGCGTCACGGCGAGCGGAAGCTGTCGTTCCGCATGCGCCTGTTCCCTTACACCACGCTGTTGGGGCTGGTGCTGATGGGCGCGGTGATGATCACCACCTACTTCACCGAGGCGTTCAAAATGACCTTGGTGTTTGGTGTGCCGTTCCTGCTGATCCTGTCGTTGGTCTACGGGGTGTTCTTCAGAAAAACCAGGGCATTGGCCGGCACACTGGACAACGCCCCGGCCCCGTAGGAGCAAGGCTTGCCCGCGATGGCGACCGCAAAATCGCCATCGCGGGCAAGCCTTGCTCCTACAAGTTTGTGTCAGCGGTTTCGGATAACGCCTCAAGCAGGGCTTTGGCGTAACGGGGCAGGGCGTCGAACGAGCGTGCGCACAGCAGTAGTTTTCGCTGGGCCCATGGCTCGTTCAGCGCGAGATGTTTGAATGCTTGCCCACGGGCCCAGCGCTCGACCGCTGCCAGTGGCACAATCGCCAATCCCGCGCCATGGGCGACCATGCGAATAACCCCATCGAAACCCTCGGCGCGAATGCGGATCTGCATGCGCAGTCCGGCATGCAGCGCCTGTTCTTCCAGATAGATCGCCAACGCGCTGTTGGCACTGAGCCCGACGTAATCGTGAGACAAGGTCTGGCTGAAGTTCGGTGCTTCCCCTTCAGCCAATGGATGATCGCTCGGCATGATCAGCACCAACGGATCATCGCGGAATGCTCGGGTGTCGAGGTCATGGGTGTCCACCGCATCGGAAACGATACCAAGGTCCGCCGCGCCCTGACGCAAGGCATGGGTGATGCGCAGGCTCGGCAGTTCTTGCAGGTCGATGTCGAGGTTGGGGTGTTCGCACAGAAAATCCGCCAGCAACTCGGGCAGGTATTCAGTGATTGCCGTGGTGTTGCACAACAACCGCACCTGACCTTTGGCGCCTTTGGCGTATTCCGCCAGATCCTGTTGCATGCGTTCGGCCTGTCGCAGCAATACCCGGGCATGTTGCGCCAGTGCCTTGCCGGCCGGGGTAGGGCTGATGCCGCGACGCCCACGCTCGAAAAATGCTGTACCCAGCGAAGCTTCCATCGCACGGATTCGCGCACTTGCCGCCGCCAGTGACAGGTGGCTGCTGGTTGCGCCAGCGGTGATGTTGCCGGCGTCGAGGATCTTCAGGTAGAGCTTGAGGTCGATCAGGTCGAAGTGCATGGGCGTTTCCAAGGCTCTGTTAAAACAAGAGGCAGGCTCAGTATATGGCAGATTTTCAGGGCCCTTCGAAAGGCCCAGGATAACGCTATGAATACTCCTCTCGCGTTCTATCAAAACCTCGGTTTGGCCTTGTCTTTATTGGTGATCATCACCTTTTTGATGGCCGGGATGATCAAAGGCGTGATCGGCCTTGGGCTGCCGACCGTTGCCATGGGCTTGCTTGGTCTGGCTATGGCGCCGGCACAGGCTGCGGCATTGCTGATCATTCCGGCGACGCTGACCAACGTCTGGCAACTGGCGTTCGGTGGGCATTTGCGTCCGTTGATCAAACGGCTGTGGCCCATGCTGCTGGCGATATTTGTCGGTACCGGTGCGGGTACGTTGTGGGTGGGGATTGGAAGCGGGGAGTGGGTGGTGCGAGGACTTGGGGCGGCGCTATTGCTCTATGCCTTGAGCGGATTGTTTCTGCCCACCTTGCGGGTCAGTAGTAAAACCGAAGGCTGGCTCGGCCCGCTCAGTGGTGCGCTGACTGGCATCATCACCTCGGCCACCGGGGTTTTTGTGATTCCGACGGTGCCGTATCTGCAAGCGCTGGGGTTGAACAAGGATCAACTGGTGCAGGCGCTGGGCCTGTCGTTCACCGTGTCGACCCTGGCACTCGCTGCCGGCTTGATGTGGCGCGGGGCGCTCGGCGACGGCGAATTGAGTGCTTCACTGCTCGCCCTGATCCCGGCGCTGCTCGGCATGCTGCTGGGGCAATGGTTGCGAGAGCGGATCAGCGCCGTGTTGTTCAAGCGGGTGTTCTTCGTCGGCCTTGGAATACTCGGCGGCCATCTGCTGATCAGCGGCTAGCCGATGATGGACTGAGCATGTCGATGCGGCGGATATCGAAATCGCGTTCCAGGTAATCCATGCGGTTCTCGAAAAACTGCTGCATGTGCGGCAGGTTCGAGTGCACGTCCAGATGGGCCCGGGACTGCCAGATCTCGTAGAAGATAAACAGCGTCGGGTCTTGCTGGTCGCGCAGCATGTGGTACTCGATGCAGCCAGGTTCGGCGCGACTGGGTTCGACGTAAGCGCGGAACAGGGCTTCGAAGGCGTCGGCTTTTTCCGGGCGGGTTTTGGCGTGCAGGATGAAACCGTGTTGCTCGCTCATGCAGAACTCCTCAAGTCAGGGTTGAGAAAATTCTATGGCAACAATCAGCTGGTGATTCGTGCGTTTCGGTCAAATGTATTTTGCCGGCTTCGGGCTTATTCATGGGAAGGGTCATCGATACTCTGCCGCCATCAAATTTAAAACTTTTCGATCCCGCGACTTATCCACAGCGCGGCGCATCGGACCCTGATGAGGCTTCCCATGAAAAAAGTTCTATTGCTCAACGGTGGCAAGAAATTCGCCCACTCCGATGGTCGCTACAACGCCACCCTGCACGAAGCCGCCTTGAGCGTGCTGGATCGCGGTGGTGTCGACGTGAAAGTCACCCACATCGACGAGGGCTACGACGTCGCTGAAGAAGTCGCCAAGTTCCTCTGGGCCGATGTGATCATTTACCAGATGCCGGGCTGGTGGATGGGCGCGCCATGGATCGTGAAAAAGTACATCGACGAAGTCTTCACCGAAGGCCACGGCAGCCTCTACGCCAGCGACGGCCGGACCCGCTCCGATGCTTCGCAGAAATACGGCAGTGGCGGCCTGGTGCAGGGCAAGCAGTACATGCTGTCGCTGACCTGGAACGCACCGCAGCAAGCGTTCGACGATCCGACCGACTTCTTCGAAGCCAAGGGCGTGGATGCGGTGTACTTCCCGTTCCACAAGGCCAACACCTTCCTCGGCATGAGTGGCCTGCCGACCTTCCTGTGTGTCGACGTGATGAAGCGGCCGAACATTGAAGCCGACGTCGCGCGCTACGAACAGCACCTCAAGCAAGTATTCAACTTGCCGGCGTAACCTGCGTTATGTCTCGCATCCGGCTACTATCGAACACCTGAGCAGTGGCACGTTTTTACTTGTGGCGAGGGGGCTTGCTCCCGTCGGCCGGTCCGTGTTCGGGCGCCGCAGTCGTAAACTGTTGGCAGGCGTTTGGCTGAAGAAACGCGCTGAATGGTTTTGGGGCCGCGTTGCGCCCCAGCGGGAGCAAGCTCCCTCGCCACAATGAAAGCGCATTCGATAGGAAGGACATACGTGAAAGCCAGATCCGATGAGTTGCAGATTTTCGTCTGCGTGATCGAGTGCGGTTCGATTTCTGCGGCGGCCGAACAGGTCGGGCAAACGCCTTCGGCGGTCAGTCGCACGCTGTCGCGTCTGGAGGCCAAGCTCGACACCACGTTGATCAACCGCACCACGCGGCGCATGGACCTGACCGAGGAGGGCAAGTACTTCTTCGAACAGGCCAAGCTGATTCTCGACCAGATGGACGAGCTCGAAGAGCGTCTGTCCTCGCGCCAAAAGACACCTTCCGGACGGCTGCGGATCAACGCGGCGTCGCCGTTCATGCTGCATGCCATCGTGCCCTACATCGATGAGTTTCGCCGTCTGTACCCGGACATCCAGCTGGAACTCAACAGCAACGACCTGATCATCGACCTGCTGGAGCAAAGCACCGACATTGCGATCCGCATCGGAGCGTTGGCGGATTCGACCCTGCATGCGCGTTCGCTGGGGGGCAGCCCGCTGCACATCCTCGCCAGCCCTGCGTATCTGGAAAAACACGGCACACCGACCACGGTTGCCGAACTGGCCGGCCACTCGTTGCTGGGCTTCACCCAGACCGAAAGCCTCAATCACTGGCCGCTGCGTCATGTGCACGGCGACCGCTGGCAGATTCAGCCGAGCCTCAGCGCCTCCAGCGGTGAAACACTGCGTCAGCTGGCGCTGGAGGGGCAGGGCATTGTGTGCCTGTCGCATTTCATGACCATCAATGACATCAAGGCCGGACGGCTGAAATTGCTGCTGGCGCAGGCCAACAGTGGCTATCGCCAGCCGATCAATGCGGTGTACTACCGCAACTCGCAACTGGCCTTGCGGATTCAATGCTTCCTGGACTTTATCCAGAGCAAGCTGGCCGGTTACGCGAACGAGGTGTTTGAAGGCTGATTCTTGCCATCACCAGCAGCCGTCGGTGTTCTCGTTCTGCCCCATGAAAATACTCACCGCGCATTTTCATTAATCACGACATGGCATATCTGTGAGCGACATTTCTTGTCTCTTCACGAAAATTACTTTCATCGGGTTTGAAAGCTGCTCCTCGAAATGATTTATGGGTTTCACAACACATCGACGTGACCCTTTTCGAGGAGTACCGCATGGCACCGTCCTTCGGCTATTGGCTGCTGGTTTATGCCGCTATCGCCATCATTGCGCTGATCGTTCTGATCGCCCGTTACCGACTCAATCCGTTCATTGTCATTACCCTGGTTTCCATTGGTCTGGCGCTGCTCGCCGGGATGCCGCCGTCGGGAGTGGTGGGTGCGTATGAAGCGGGCGTCGGCAAAACCCTGGGGCACATTGCGCTGGTGGTGGCGCTGGGCACGATGCTTGGCAAGATGATGGCCGAGTCCGGTGGTGCCGAGCAGATGGCGCGTACGCTGATCGAGCGTTTCGGCGAGAAAAACGCGCATTGGGCGATGGTTTGCATCGCCTTTCTGGTGGGCTTGCCGCTGTTCTTCGAAGTCGGCTTTGTGTTGCTGGTGCCGATTGCCTTTACCGTGGCGCGGCAGGTAGGCGTGTCGATTCTGATGGTCGGTTTGCCGATGGTTGCCGGGCTCTCGGTGGTGCATGCGCTGGTGCCGCCGCATCCGGCAGCGATGCTCGCGGTGCAGGCCTATCAGGCCTCGGTGGGCCAGACGTTGCTCTACGCGATTCTGATCGGCATCCCGACGGCGATCATTGCCGGTCCTCTGTACGCCAAATTCATCGTGCCGCGCATCCGGTTGCCTGCGGAAAACCCGTTGGAACGACAGTTCATCGAGCGCGAACCACGGGACCGCTTGCCGGGTTTCGGCATCACCATGGCGACGATTCTGCTGCCGGTGGTGCTGATGCTGATTGGCGGTTGGGCCAATCTGATCTCCACGCCGGGCAGCGGTTTCAACCAATTCCTGTTGTTCATCGGTAACTCGGTGATCGCCCTGTTGCTGGCGACATTGCTGAGCTTCTGGACCCTCGGTCTGGCCCAGGGTTTCAACCGCGAATCGATCCTCAAATTCACCAACGAATGCCTGGCGCCCACCGCCAGCATCACCTTGCTGGTGGGCGCCGGTGGTGGCTTGAACCGGATTCTGGTGGACGCCGGGGTGACTGACCAGATCGTCGGCCTGGCCCATGAGTTTCACTTGTCGCCGTTGTTGATGGGCTGGCTGTTCGCGGCCTTGATGCGCATCGCTACCGGTTCTGCGACCGTGGCCATGACTACCGCATCAGGCGTTGTGGCGCCGGTGGCCATTGGTCTGGGCTATCCCCATCCGGAGCTGCTGGTGCTGGCGACAGGTGCGGGCTCGGTTATCTTTTCTCACGTCAACGACGGCGGCTTCTGGTTGATCAAGGAGTACTTCAATATGACCGTGACCCAGACCTTCAAGACCTGGACGGTGCTCGAGACCTTGATTTCGGTGATCGCGTTCGGCCTGACCCTTGGTCTTTCCTATGTGCTTTGAACAGCAGGTGCGGTAAATGGACATCCTCTATCAGATTCGTGCGCGTCAGGATTCCTTCAGCGCCGGTGAAGGGCGGATTGCCCGGTTGATGCTCGACGACGTGGGCTTCGCTGCGTCAGCGAGCCTCGACGAACTGGCACTGCGAGCCGAGGTCAGCAGCGCGACACTCTCGCGTTTTGCCCGCAGCGTCGGTTGCCGAGACCTGCGCGATCTGCGCCTGCAACTGGCTCAGGCCAGCGGGGTCGGCAGTCGTTTTCTCGACCCGGCAGGGACGCCGGAACAGTCGGCGTTTTATCGGCAGATCGTCGGCGATATCGAGTCGACACTGCGTCAACATTTGTCGGCGTTCGATGAGTCGCGTTTCGCCGACGCAGTGAAATTGCTGGGCAAGGCGCGGATGATTCACGCATTCGGCATGGGCGGTTGCTCGACACTCTGTAGCGATGAGCTGCAAGTGCGGCTGGTGCGCCTAGGCTACCCGATTGCCGCCTGTCATGACCCGGTGATGATGCGCGTGACCGCCGCTTCACTGGGCGCGGAGCATGCGCTGATTGCCTGTTCGCTGACCGGCATCACCCCGGAACTGCTGGAGGCTGTCGAGTTGGCGAGCAGCTACGGCACACGCATTCTGGCGATCACCCTGGCCGACTCGCCGTTGGCACAATTGGCCGATGTGCTGCTGCCGCTGCAAAGCGCCGAAACCTCGTTCATCTACAAACCGACGGCGGCGCGCTACGGCATGCTGCTGGCCATCGACGTGCTTGCCACCGAGCTGGCACTGGCAAATCCTGAAGACAATCAAGAACGTCTGCGGCGGATCAAGCTCGCCCTCGACGACTACCGTGGCGGCGATGATCATCTGCCGCTGGGAGACTGACATGCAGTACCACACGCTGATCCGCAACGCCCTGATCATCGACGGCAGCAACACGCCGGGTTATCTCGCCGACGTGGCGATTGTGAACGGACGGATCGCGTGCATCGGTAATTTGCAGGAGGCCAGCGCCGATGAGGAAATCGACGCGGCCGGACGGGTGCTCGCGCCAGGCTTCATTGACGTACATACCCACGACGACACAGTGGTGATCCGCCAGCCGCAGATGCTGCCCAAACTCAGCCAGGGCGTGACTACGGTGATCGTCGGCAACTGTGGGATCAGCGCCTCGCCGGTCAGCTTGCGCGGCGATCCGCCGGACCCGATGAATCTGCTCGGTACGTCCGCAGCCTTTGTTTATCCGGGTTTCAGTGATTACCGGGCGGCAGTCGAAGCGGCCAACCCGACGTTGAACGTGGCCGCATTGGTCGGCCACACGGCACTGCGCAGCAACCACCTCGATGACCTGTTTCGCACCGCGACGCCGAGCGAAATTGCGGCGATGCGCGAGCAACTGCGCGAGAGCCTGGAGGCGGGTGCGTTGGGTTTGTCCACAGGGTTGGCCTACGCCAGCGCCTTCTCGGCATCTACCGACGAAGTCATGCAACTGACTGAAGAGCTGACGGCTTTCGGTGCGGTCTACACCACCCATTTGCGCAGCGAATTCGAACCGGTGCTGGAGGCCATGGACGAGGCATTCCAGATTGCTCGCCACGCGAAAAGTCCGCTGATCATTTCCCATCTCAAATGCGCTGGCGCCGGCAACTGGGGGCGCAGCCCGCAACTGTTGGCGTCCCTTGAGCACGCCGCGAAAACCCATCCGGTGGGCTGCGATTGTTATCCGTATGCGGCGAGCTCCTCGACCCTGGATCTCAAACAGGTGACGGACGCGTTTCGCATCACCATCACCTGGTCGACACCACACCCTGACGTGGGCGGCCGCGACCTGATGGACATCGCCGCCGAGTGGGGCGTGCCGTTGCTGGATGCGGCCCGTCGCCTGCAACCGGCCGGGGCAGTCTATTACGGCATGGATGAGGCGGATGTGCGGCGCATTCTGGCCCACCCGTTATCGATGATCGGTTCCGACGGTTTGCCGGAAGACCCGTTCCCGCATCCACGGTTGTGGGGCGCATTTCCACGGGTACTGGGGCACTTCAGTCGGGATCTCGGATTGTTCCCGCTGCACACGGCGGTGCACAAAATGACCGGGCTCTCGGCGGCGCGTTTCGGCCTGAAACAGCGCGGTGAAATCCGCGAAGGGCATTGGGCGGATCTGGTGCTGTTCGACCCGTTGCGCGTGCGTGATGTGGCGGATTTCAACGACCCGCAACGTTCGGCCGAAGGCATCGACGGTGTGTGGGTCAATGGGGTGCGCAGCTATATCGATGGTCAGCCGAATGGACGTCGGGAAGGGCGGTTTTTGGCGCGCGAAGGAACTCTCGGTTCAGGCTTCAGGTAACAGCGATCTGTGGGGTTGATCACAATGGTGGCACTGTGCAATTAAAGAATGCCTTCCCCAAGCCGAAGCGCTGTCATGCAACCCACTTAGAGTGGGGCCTTTCAGTTTGGGAGTAGCGCAATGAGCTTCGGTAAAACCACCCCGATCCTGCGGATCTTCGATGAAGCCAAGGCGCTGGAGTTCTACGTCGACTTCCTCGGTTTCACGCTCGACTGGCAGCACCGTTTCGAGGCGAACTTCCCGCTCTACCTGCAGGTGTCGCGAGGTGAATGCGTGCTGCATCTGTCCGAGCACCACGGCGACGCAACGCCGGGTTCGGCGCTGCGCATCGAGACCGATGAGCTGGAAGTGTTCCAGCAGCAATTGCTGGCCAAGGAATACCGCTTCGCTCATCCACAGATTCAGGCCATGCCCTGGGGGAGCCAGGACATGACCATCAGCGATCCGTTCGGCAATCGGTTGGTGTTTACCAATGCGATTTGTGTTTGAGACCGCTGGGCGGTCTACTGAGTTGTACAAGCGGGGGGTGTGCTAGTCTCAATCAATGATTTCATTGATTGCAGGAGGCATCATGGCCAGCATCACGATTCGAAACCTTGACGACCAGATTAAAGAACAACTGCGAATAGCCGCTGCCCACAATGGGCATTCGATGGAAGAAGAAGCCCGTTTGATTCTGGGAAGAGCATTGGCCACTGTTGATCGGGCAGGAGGGCTTGGTAGTCGGATCCGCAGCCGGTTTAGCGCAAACGGTGGGGTTGAACTCGATTTGCCTTCGCGCCAGGAGAAAGCGACAGCGGTGGATTTCTCCGAATGATAGTGCTCGATACCAATGTTCTTTCAGAGTTCATGCGGGCTGAGCCCGATATACACGTGTTGGCCTGGGTTGACGCACAACCGGCGATGGATCTGGCAATCAGCGCGGTTACCGTCGCAGAAATTCTCCATGGCATTGCCCGGCTGCCATTCGGTAAGCGTAAACAGAAACTTGAAGCGCATGCGATGGCGATGTTCGAAGAGGACTTTGCCGGAAGAATATTGCCTTTTGATGCTCATGCCGCTGTCGAGTACGCGACGCTGGTGGCGGGCTGCGAAGCCAACGGCCGAGCGGCGTCGATGGCCGATGCGCAGATTGCCGCCATTTGCCGAACTCACGGTGCCTCGATTGCTACTCGCAATGTTCGGGACTTTGAGTTTCCCGGGGTTGAGGTGATCAATCCGTGGGAGGCCTGAGCGCTGGATTGATCACCTTTGCTCATCCACAGATTCAGGCCATGCCCTGGGGGAGCCAGGACATGACCGTCAGCGATCCGTTCGGGAATCGGTTGGTGTTTACCCATGCGATTTGTGTTTGAGCGGATAACTGTATGGGGTGGCGGGTCAGTCAAGACAAACCTGTCATCTTCTATTCCGACTACCTCCCGGACGCGTGCGTTGTACCTGGTTTATTTGCTGGACACGTGCGTTGTATCCCGCATAGTCGGGGGGATTGCGTCCGGTTGGAATGTTGACCGCATGCGGAATGATCCCGCTGCAGTTAATGCAGGCAGGGAATGGCTGAGGGTTAGACCCCCGAGATAATGTGTCTGTGAATACAGTGGTGTCGGCAAGTATCCTTTCCGCTCTATCCGGATAGAGCGCAACAATTGAGTTCACCAGTCGGACTTCTGCATGGGTCCCGGGGCCACCGGCGAGTATCGGCATGATCCCCGCCATTCTATCGATATGAGTTGCTATCCAGTCTCGCGTAGGTTGTTGCAGTTCATGGGCGTTACTGGACAGCCTGCTGATCGTAGGCGCATCTCTTAATACGTCTTCATCGATTGTTAAATTGTGGAACATGTCATTGCCCGCCGCGGCGTACCGGTTGGACACATCGGTCACATAGTCAGCCGTGTTACTGATCCTGTAGGTTCCGAATTGCAAGTAGTGCCCGGCGTTCGTGGCGTTGCCTGAGTAACGCATATCTACCCCTGCATATCCCCTCATACTGCCTTGAGGCTTTGGGATATTAAAAAAGTCGCTGAGCCCAATTTCGCTCGTTTTGATGTATCCATACGAGTGAGCAAGAAATTCCTGCCTCAGCAATCTCTTGTCTAAAAATTGATCAGAGCTTTTATCGTAGTCATCCGGCATCAAGCGATAGGTAAGGTCACCGTTAGCGGTATCCATGATTTCCTGTGAGCGGGCTCTGCCCCAATCCTCGAATTCTCTGAGGTCTTCGTCTCGCATCAGGCCCTTGTGATCGACAAATCTCACCGGGTTGTTTCCCACCATGCAATACAGATTCAACCCGTCAACCGCTCCCGCCGGATCAGGACTGATCCAACGCTGTAACCATGGCGCGTAATACCGGTGCCCGTAGTAATACAGTCCACTGGCATCACGCTCCTTGCCGGAATATCGAATCGTTTTGTAATCGGCCTCCACAGCCGAACGGGACGCCGTCCACGCCGTACCGCCATAAGGCAAATAACTTTCCTGACTGATCAGCGACGCCTGGTCGTCAAGCTCCAGCGAGCTGGACCTCAGATGGTCATCAAGGCTGTAGCGTATTTGATTGGCCGCGATATCGGCCGGTCGGCCTTGGGTCCAGTGCAGGTAGCGAACGCTACAGCGACCCGCCTGCAGGGTGATGACTTCCAGTCGCTCGTGAGTGCGGGTGCGGATTTCGAGGCCCGGCAGATAGCGAACTTCTCGGGTGTGAGTCACCGACGCTGCATGGGTAGTTTGAATCTTGCGTACACGTTGACCGCTGCTGTCGTAGCTGTAGCGCTCAATGTCATCGTGCCCGTCTTCACGTTGGATCAGCATGACACTGGCGAGTTGATTGCGGGTGTTCCATTCCAGCGCCTGGCCCGGTTGCAGGGCGTTCAGGTTACCGTTGGCATCGAAGTTTGCTGCAATGTCAGGAGTTGAGTCGCCCTTGTTCCAGGACTGGAGGCGATTGTTTGCGGCGGTAATGTTCAGGGTCCGGGTGTAGTTATTACGATCGCGAACATGGCGCAGTTCGGTCAGGTTGCCCCCGGTGTCGTACGAATAGAGCTCGGTAAAGTTGAACAATTGCCGGGCGTCGATCGGTGCTCTGCTGGAGATCGGAAGGTGGGGTTGGTTGTTGGGGCCTTCCGCTTCACGGCCTGTCGCGCTGGTCAGTTGGTAAAGGCTGTCGTAGGTGTAGGTGCTGATGGCTTCGACTCGCTGATTGCTGCCAAATTGCACTGGCTGGGTCTTGTCCTCGATCTGCGTCACATTGCCCACTGCGTCATAGGTGTAGTGCAAGTCCTGCAGGGGGCTGCCAGACACGGACGCGCCGAGTGAGGTCAAGCGGCCGCTGGCCGGATCGAACAGGGCGCGACTGGTAACCCCGTTACCGGCAGTCTGGGATTCCACTTGGCCAAACGCGTTGTAGAGCAGATCCTTCACGATGTTTTTTTCGATCACGGCGTCTTTTATTTTCAGGCTCACGGACTTGAGTTGACCCGCAACATCAAACGAGAAACGTTGTTGGTGCTGACCGGCATCGATTTGCTGGATCATTTCTCCCAGCGCGTCGTAGCGCCAGATCGTTTTGTAACCCTCGCCCTCTTCAAGCAGTACATTGCGGTCCTTCTCGTCTGTTGGCCAATGCGGCTGCCGGGGATCGATGAGGAAGCGCCGTGTCTGGCCAGCAGGTTTGGCGCAGAGTGCATATTCATGGATGAGCAGGGTACCGGCGCTGTCATCGTGACGGGTCAGTGCGCCACACAGGTTGCTCGCCGCAGCGGCTGACGAATTATCGCCATAGCTGAAGCGTTCGATCACGCGCAGATCCTGGCCTGCTGCTTGCTCCTGGATTTCGGTCGGCCGGAGCTGATTGTCGTAGCTCGTTTGCCAGTGGCTGCCACGCTGATCCCAGCTGCGCAGTGTCTGTCCGGCGTCACCAGGCAGACTCAGGCGCCACCCGGCATCGACACTGTCGACCAACAGCGGCTTGCCGGACAGGCTGTAGAGGGTGGTCAGATTGGCCTTTGGCATTTTGCCAAACAGTCGTGGGTCCCACTGCGCAACCAGGTGTCCGGCAGTGTCGTGGTCCTGGCGGGTAATACGTGCTTGAGGGCTGTCGTCTGCGCTGTCGCGCCAGTAAGCGATTTGCCGCACGGGCAGGCCACGGCTGTCGATGGCGTTGATCGTGGGTGTCTTGCGGTGAAGGCGTACGTTCATGCCTCACCTCCGGTTGTCGGGAGTGGTTTGGGCATGACCTCTTCGAGTGTGTCGTTCTCGTCTTCATCCACGGTGTACCAGGGATGACGGGTTTGCCGCCGCAGACAGGAAAGATCACCTTGTTTGGCGAGTCGTGTGTGAGTCGGTCGCCCCAATGCATCGTAAAACTGCAAATCGCAGTGGCCGAACTTCCGAAAGGACACATCGTTGATGTAGCGGTGCTGATCGGCGAAGTAAGGACGGTAAGTTCGGATCGCCAATCCCTTGTTGTTGTATTCGACACGTTCACTGACGCGCCAGCGCTGCGCGGCGATCTGTTGCTGCGGTATTTTTCCGTTGAGCGTCAGCTCTCCTGTGTTGCTGACGACGTAGGCTGTTCCTGACTCGACCTTGAGCTTTTGTTGCAGTGTCCGGCCAAAGCCGTCACTGCAGGTCACGGCGATTCGGATTTGCCTTTGGTCGTCATCGGGATAACGATCGGCGGTCAGTGCAACAATGTGCACCGGCTCGCGAGCCGAGATGTCGAGTTCGGCTTTCAGTTTCGCTTCATCGGCCGAGAGTGTCTCAAGGTCCGCCAGACGACGCCGAATCGAGGCACAGATATGTCCGCTCGGCAGTAAGTCGCCGTTGGCTACGCAACGGGTCAGCCAGTCGGTGTCCTTCAGAGCGGTGTCCGAGGCGCGCCCCATCCAGCTAAAGGGTGCGTAATAGATGGCAATGGCGGCGTCTTTCAGAGCGTCTTCTTTGTTGGTGATCGCCTCGCTCGGACGGGTGAATACCGGACGTCTGTATTGGGCAACAGGTTTGAAACCGGTGAGCTTGTTACCCTCGCTGCGATAAAAACTGCTGGCCAGTATCTGGCCAAAACTGTCGTAGAGGCCTTCTTGAATGTTCCCGTTCGGATCGGTGATGCGTCGGGGCGCAAGCGAGCGGTAATCGTAGGTGGCCTGGGTGATGCAGCCATCGGGCAGTTTGAACGCGGTGATGAGGCAGCCGTACTTGTCGTGGCTGATCTCGGTCACGCCCTGGCTTGTGCTCGGCTGGAGGGTTTTTACTTTGTAAAAGCCCTCCAGTGTGGCGTAGGTCGAGAAACCGCTTTTGACTGACCAGAGCTTTTTGGGGGACTTGGACGTCGGGAGAAAATCGGTCATGCGGTGATAGCCACTTCGTTCAAGCAGTTTTCCCTTGGGGCGAGTTGCTTGCGACAACACATCGAAGGCTTTCAGGGCTGTATCGTCCAGCTCGGCGGTTTCCAGATGGTCGGCCAGGGCTTCGAAGTGAGCGGTGCCGTCTGGCAAGGTTTCTGCGGTAGAAGTGTTCTTGTAGCGTTGCACGGACAGGCCCGTCAGGATGCTCTGGGTCGTCCAGTCGGTTCCCTTGATGAGTTCGATGAGCTTTTCGTAAGTCATGTCCTTTGTGGCCAGCCCTCCAGATGCAGGCGCCTTGGGTCGTTTCAGGGCATGGGTACGCTGGCGATAAGGCAGACTCAACCGCCATCCCTGGGGTGAATCCAGATGAATGAACTCGGTGCGGGTTTCGTTCAGGTAGTAGAGCTGTTGCGCCGGATCATGAGCATCGCGCCACCATTGCTGTTGGTCGGCATCGCTGAACGGCGGGGTATCACTGGCGGTTTTACGTCGGGCGCAGTGGACGCTTACGTTGTGGATCAGTGCGCCGAACCTGTCGTGCTGCAGATTGAAGATGTGCTGGCATTGCGGATCATCGGTAATGCCCTCGTACTGGTAACTGATGGACTCCAGTGGCAGCGGCAACATCCGGGCGTAGCGCTGGCTACTGTCTGGCACTTGTAGCAGACGGACCTGATAGCGGTTTTCCTGAACCGAATAAAGCGTTCTGGTTTTCAGGCGTGTATCGATTCCGAGGATCTCGCAGCGCAGTAAATGACCACTCAGGGCGCGCGCCATTTCGAGGGTTGTCGCAGTATCAGGGGTAACGAGTGTGTCGCCCCCGATCTCGGGTTGGTATTGGCAAAGCAGTGCCTTGCCCAGTGCCACCGCTGCTTTGTCAGCGCTGTGATAACCGGTTCGGGGCAAGTCCACTGCTTGTCCGGTGTGGTACCAGCTCTTTTTCAGGCTCGGTGTCGTAAAACCTTGCGAGTCGGCATCACCGGGATTGGCTTCACTGTCGGTTTGCAGCAACAGGCCGAAGCCGCGAAATTCCCGTTCGATACCGTCGTAATAGCCTTGGCGATAGGAAAAACTCTGGGTCAGTTGATTGCCGGTAATCTCGTCGAGTTGGATCTGGCTCGAAACCAGATGCAGGGCAAAGGGCAGATGACAGCTGCGGGGCTTGCCGGCTTTGATTCTCTCTGCTTTTTCATCCAGCCATTCCTGTGCCGAACTTCGGTAGCGGATGCTGCCGGCGGCGCCCATGTTGTTATTGGTGCCAGTGAGCAAATACGGTTTTTCACTGACGAAGTCGTAGCGCCAATGCTGCGTTGTCATGTGCGGCACGCTGAGTATCAGGCTGGAACAACCGAGCCCTTGCAGGTCAGCGATGCTCACCTGGCAGAAACGATCGTAGCGCACACCTTGCGGCCAGGGCAGGGCAACTGACAGGTCGAAAGCATTGCCGCAGCGGTTCATGAATATCTGCGCATGGTCCGCATGCAGGTAGATCAGATCGGCGGCGCCCGAACCGTCCAGATCTGCCAGGCGAATACGTGAAGCGTCGAATGTCTCGTAGTCAAGTTTCGGCGAGCCCAGCACGAAGCCTTTACCGAAACGTCCATGTCCCAAGTTTGGCCAGCACTTCACTTCATTGTGGCGAACACGGACCAAGTGCGGTTGGCCACTGCCCAGGATATCGCTGAAAGCCACCAGCTCGGTGAGCGAAGACGTGAGCACGGGAAGGGCGTCTTCGTCCTCTTCGCGAGGCACTTCGCGGGCAGCAGCAAAGCCCTTTTCTCGTTGATTGGCATACAGCCGAACGCTGCGCGGGCCTATCAGCGTCAAGTCGCTTAGCCCTTCGCCCATCAGATCGGCCAACTGTCCTTGTGGATGAAAAAACTCCGTAGGGAACGCATCGAGTGAGGCAAAATTCGACCAGTTTCGATCGGGGCCCAGGGAGAAAACCCCACTCAATCCTGGCTGAGCAATGACCCAGTCCAGTCGACCATCGCCTGTGAGGTCGCTCAGTGATTGGCGCACAGGTTTGGCAGTATCGGCGGTCGGGATCGTCGGCAGGGCGCGCCACTGATCGTAAGTCACTTCATTGCTTTTGGCCTTGGCGCGTAGGGGCTCACGGTAATACCAGGCATTTTCACTGGAATGAAGTACCCCCGGTAGCCCTTCACCGTACAGGTCTACCAGTTGGTAACGCTGACCGTCGTTGAGACCGGGCATGTCCTGAAACTGCTGCCAGTGGTGGGCGTCGGCCGGGAGCTTGAACGGGCTGTAGCTGAACTCGACGGGAGGACGGCTATCGGCTGTTGTCGCGTTGCCGAACGCCTGTTCATGGGCCGCTGTCAGGTGTTGATAGCCCAGAGACGTTTGACGGTAATCGAGCAGCAGGCGTCGGACCAGAACGGGGTCGGTACCCAATTCATCGGGAAAGCGGTGAAACATCAGCACCTGGCGGCACAGGCGCTCTGTACGTAATTCAAAGCCGTAGGCGAAGTTGGAAAACCCGTCGCTACGGGGTTGCCACTGTTGGCCGTCATATTCCGGTTTCTGTTCGTACGCCGTGCTCCGTTCGCCGTAGTCGAACAGCAGTTCGAAGTGCCATTGCACAAGCCTCAGGCGATCGGCTTTCCATAAGTAAAGGTGCGCATCGGCCTTGAAATTGCCATAGCTCACACGGCTCAAATAGCGCTGGGCCTTGGCGTCATCTTCTGCCTTGTACTGGTAAAGGATGTGTTCGCCGTGCGGGTTCAGGCTCTCCTCCAGCAACCATTCGCCGACAAGGTTCGAATCCTGCGGATCGGCACGACGCGATGCGGGACTCTTGCCGAATACGTGAAGGCTGCCGTCGGCACCGTGCACCAGCCAGAAACCCGCTTTGTCGCTCTGGGAGGACCAATGTTCAATGTGGTCGAAGCTGCTTTCGATTCTCGGGACGTGGCGCGTGACGGTATGGGTTTCGCTCAGTTCCAGGTCGTTGTAATGGTCGATGCGGGTTGAGGTGATGACGCCTTGTGGATCGCGCTCGGGCAACCATACAACTCCACTGGGGCCGATAATCTCGTCATCCTCGGTATAGGCCGGCACACCTTTGCTGGTGCGTCGCCCGACGGTGGGCAATGACATCCCCCAACCGATACCAAACACACTGTTACCCACCGAGCTGCCATAGCTCAGAGACAAGGAGGGAGCAAAGCCGCGACCCGGCGAAATCGGCAAGGCAAGCTCATAAGAGGCCGCGCCGTGGGCGCCGACGGCTCCCCAGCCTTTGCCAATGCTTTGAATGGTACCACCACCTTTGGGCAGCGACGGCGCGATGACAGGCAATGCGTTTTGTTCGCTCATTACGCACCTCCCGCTCTGGCCGTGTAGCTCACGTGCACGATGATGTCGGTCAGTGAGTCCAGCATGGCTTTCTGCGCTTCGGGATTAGGAAAGGTCAGGCGCCATGTGGAGATGGCGCCGGTGTATTCGAAGGGCAGGTAGCGTTCATCGTTGAAGTTCAGGGTGAACAGGCCGTTGTCGTCGACTCCGGTGGAAAGGGCGATCTGCTGGCTGGCTCGCTTGTTTTCCATGAGCTGTCCCTGGTCACCTGGAGACATGAACACTTTGCTTGCGGTCTGGGTCAGCGTTGCCCGGATGTTTTCATAGGGGCCGAGGAGGACCGGCAAGGAGACGCTGAGGGTCTTGATGCGTCGCAGGTAATGCTTCTGGTCTTTGTAATCGTCTTCGAACATGGCGTGGGTCAGTTCGAAATCACAGATACCGTCCTTCAGATCGATTTGAAGGTCCTTCCATTCTTTGTTGATTGAGCTGGAGCTGTCCTGGTCTTTGATCTGACGCAGCGACACGGTTTTACGAATCTCCAGTTCTCGCTCGTTACGCTGCAAATATTCGGCCTGCATTTTCAGCAGGCTCAGCTTCAACTGCTCAACTGCTCACCTGCTCCGAGCCCACGGTAAGTTGTGTTCCAGGTCCCGGGTTGAACAAAGCGCGTGCTGAAGTCGGCGCGCTCGTATTGCCAGCAGGCTTCGGCGGCCAGGCACAAGGCTAGTGTCGCGTCGTAGGCCTGGTAGTACAGCGTGGCAAACTGGCTGTTGAGCCATTGGTAGAGCTGCGCTTTGGTAAAGCGTTTGCTGAGGAAGTCGTAGCTGGCCTTGGTCTGGCTCAGTGCTGTTTCAGCCTGGCGTAATTGCAGGCGTGTGGCGGTTTCCTGCTCGGTGAAGTGCGCGAGTTGTGCGTCGATCTGGTCCAGTTCGAGTTGTGCCTGATCACGGGTCAGGGTCCACTCCTCCCGCCGACGACTGAATTGCGCCGTACGGTCGAGATGGCTGGCCGTGGTGCGAGTCGCTATGGCGGAGCCTTGGGCGAGCGCAGTGGCGGCATGCATCCCGCCTTCCCAGCGGCTACCACCATTACTGAAACCAAAAATAGTGGGAACCATCATCATGCCGCCCGCGACGACCTGGGAGGCTGATGCCGCCAGTTCGGATGCGCCGCTGCTCAAGTACAGTTGGCTGGCGGCAGCCTCTTCTTGAGTGACATCCTTCTCCAGCAACTGCTGATAGTGGCTGATTCGACCCCGGACGATCGCTTTGCTGGCCAGCAGGGCCTGGCGGTTTTGCCGGTCGATGCGTAGCGCCTGGGTTTGCAGGCCGACGGACATTTTCGCCAGGTCCCAGGCGTGCTGTTGCTGCAATTCCTGCAACCGGGTTTGTTCTTTACGCTCGATCAGCGACAGCAGCGTGGCGCCGAACTGGTTGACACTTTCCACTGCACTCAGGGCCTGACTGTGCATGACCGTGAAGCGATAGTGCGGGATTTGTGTGCTCGGCAGGTTCGAAGCTCCGCCGCTTGAAGCGCTCAATGCATTGGCGCTGAGCAAGGCGCGAGGCTCCAATGGCGCCGCGAATAACGGCAAATGCAAGGGCTTGCCGACGATGTCGAGGTTATGCCGCAGGTTGTATAAACGACTCTCGGCGATGTCCCAGCGCTTGAGCAGTTCCGGGTTGAACGGCAAACGCAGATGCGGGGTATCGATAGCGGGTAAGGAGTTCTGCGGACTGCCTTCGCGTAATTGCAGGGTTGAACGGATCAGTGAATCTTCGAATGTGCGCAGGCTTTTACTGGGTGCCTTGCTCAACGCTTGCAGGCTGATAGCCGACCACTGATCGACTTGTTGAACAACCGGGCGTGGCCCCAACAGATCCAATGCCCGCACATACCGGCGCTTTGCCTCGCCGAGGCTATCGGGTGTCAGTTCGCGGTACGCGGCATCGCCTCGGTTGATCAGAATGTCGAGGTACAGGAAGTACAGCGTCTTGCGAAAATGCACAGGATGGCTAAGGGCGATCTGGTGCGGATCGTGAGGTGCCTGGCTGGAATATGAGGGGACATCGGGGCCGGTCAGAGGGACCGCATTCCAATAACCGGACTGCTTACGGCCTGGATCGAAGGCATAGCGAATCCAGCGTTCGGCCTCGTCGTATTGGTGTTCTGTGTTCAACCGATGGGCGATCAGCCACGGCAGGTACAGGAACAGTTCTGTGAAGTAACGACCGTAAGGGCCGTGGAAATCCATGGTTGTTCCGGAATCGGTGTCTGCAATTTTTGGCTCTGGCAGACGTTGTGTTTCCGTACTGAACAGTTTGTCCAGACTGTTTTCGGTACGTTGGATCAACTCTGCGGCGAATGCGGTGTTGAGTCTGATTGGCTGACGACCGGGAAGTCCTTCGTCGCTGTGCGAAATCGTCGATTCCGAGAAGTCGAGAAACTGCACCGTGCCCGAACGTTTAATTGTGGGAGTGCGGAAATCGTTGCGAATCCTGAGTCTGATGGCAGCAAGATAGTAAACTTCTGTTTTTTTTACCGCGTCGTTAGTAATGCAATATCCGTAGTAAAAAGGTTCACCTTCTGTCTTGATTTGGTCGGTGTCGAATGTGGCTGTAAACTCTTTATCTAGGTGAGGCAGGGTCTTGGACGAAGAGGTACGTTCGCGTTGGGAGTCTCTAACGGATAGTGGCCGTAATATAACGTATTTAATTGAATCGCCACTTTTGAGGGGATGTGCCTCCTTTAATTTAAGACTCATGGTAAGCGTTGGTTTGGTTGGGTCATAGATTATGTTGGCGGTAAATTCGTCGGGCTTTTCAATGGGCGCTACATTTTTATCTTTTAAATCAATGGGTATTGAAGTCTTTAATAATGCTGTGCGTGCATTGGATCTTGCTTGTGCAGAGATTTTTGGTTGAAGTGAGTGCGTGTTGGAAAGCACGCGGAGATCTTGCGTAAGTGTGTAATGCAGATGCCGTCGGTTTTTTGCTGTGTCTTCTTTAGGAATGAATACTCCTGGGCTGTGCGTGAGGTATTTGTCGACGCTGGCTGTTTTCAGAAAGATAAAACTGTTGTCGGCCTTGGCATCTTGCGGGTTAACGTATAGGGCAATAATCAGACAATCCTGCGAGTTCTCCTGGTGATGGACGGCGACAGTACCTGTCAGCGACTTGATTGAACTCAAGTCCTTGTCTTGCAGTGTTACATCGTCGCCGTAACCCTGCAGGCAGGTTCGCGCGGTGCTCCAGCTGCCATCGTGTTTACGGTAGCTGAGGCTTAGCCGAAACAGGGGATTGTTCTTGGTCGTTTGGCTTTCGCTGGAGTGGGCGGCAGGATCCTGATGAATGCATTCGGCCCAGACGACAAACAGGCGATTGTTGAACCAGACCGGGCGAATCGAATGCTCGATGGCGTCATCCGGAATGGGCACATCGGCTTTTTCCCAGTCCGACCAGGCGAACGGGTCGGGTTGATCAGTCTGGGCTGGGCGTTGCGCCATGTTCAGCGAACGCCAGAAATAGGTGTTCTCGCTACGGGATTTGGCGATGAAGTAATAAGTGCTGTTGGCGAAATCTGCACCATCGATATAGCCATTGAGGATGTTCAGGTTGGCGACTTCTTCGAACCGGGTCAGATAGGCCAGCACGGCAGTCTGAACGGCATCGGGTTGAATCCGGTTTTGGCTGAGGTCGTTTTCCAGTTGCTGGAAGTTATCGCTCTTGTTGTTTCTCAGGCCGGGGTCCAGATAAATCGCGGGGAAGTACTGCAGCTTTTGATGGGCGGCCCAGGTTGGGTACTGGTGCATCTCATTGCGCCATGTCTGCACACGCTCGGGAGCATCGGTTGCCGAGTCATAACCGGGCTCCATGTTCATCAGAATGCGATTGATGTAGTGCTGCAGGCTGGCAATGGCACAGGCCACGGGGGTGGTGGGCACATCCTGGCTGACCAGCACATCGAGTAACCAGTATTCGTAGAGATCCTGGGCGGTCTTGAGCTTGAGGTTTTTTGTCGTGGCGTCGACGGGCACGACTTTGTTCAGGTACAGCGCCAACAGTGCATCGCGCAGGCGTTCATCAAGCTGCTTTTTAATGGCAACGGTCATATTCGATCCTTGAATAGAGGTGTACGGGTCAATGACAGGCAGCGAGCACGGCTTCACCCACGGTTTTCCAGTCGGATGTTGAGCTGTCGGCTGTCAGGGCCGTAGCGTTGAGCAGGAGGCTTGCCGACAGTCCTGTGCGCTTGCAGCACGTTTGGCAGCGCATGATCCAATCCACTTCCTCCATTGTCCTGGCGCGGTTTTGCCCTAATAGCGCGGTCAGGCAACTGACCTCTTCGATGCTCCAGTTCAGGAGGTTGGCCAGCAGGCCGTTGGAGTCTTTCGCCGGGGCCTCATTCGCCAAACGCAAGTAATGCAAAAGGTTTTCTTCTGACTGCGGCTGATGGCGGGCGCAATGACTGAAGCGTTCGAGCAAGTACAGCGTTTGAGGTGTCAGGGTTCCTGGGCTGTTCGAGGCGAGCCACGCAGGATTACTCATCAATTGCTGTAGCGTGCTGCTGTTCAGGTGCAGCCCCTTGCAGGCTCCGGCAGCGCGAAGGACCTTCGCCAACGATTGGGGTATTTTTCCTGGCGAGAAATTTTTGATCTCCGTGACGACTGCCATTGTGGAGGTGTCGCCCATCGCCATCACGCTGGGGACGTATTCGGCGGATAAGTCGGCAATGTCATGCAGCAGCGTTTCCACCAGGCGCTGTTGATGGTCAGCAGAAGGATTGGTGTCAGCTCGAAATGTCTCAAGCCGTCTCTCCAGCTCAGGGGGGAACGGTAAGTCGTCCTTCGTTGAACTGAACAAGCGACACCATTGCAGCACATCACGGTTGTTTTGCTTGAGCCAGTCAACCGCCCATTCCATGGCCATCAATACGTCAAGTATGTCGGTTGAATGATTATAGGGGTCGCTCAATTTACCTTTAGCCAACAGCTCGCAGAACGCTTCCCCTCCCAGCGTTCGCGCCATTTCTGTGCATTCGACAGGCGACAAGCCAAACATCTGTGCGATGCGGGCCTGGCGGTAAAGTGAAGACACCGTGGGTAAGTCGTGTTTAAGCGAAGAAAGGTGTTCTTTGGTCTGTGCCGCGAGCAGTAACAGCGAGTCTTGCGTGACGGTCAGCCCCAACCCCGCGCCGAGATAGTTGAGGCTCGGTTGCGATTTGGGGGCTTTGATATCAATGTCCTGTCCCGCGTTTTGCAGCAGAGGATTCGGGAGCAATTGAGTGCGGTTGAACACTTGATCGAACAACGGAGCACGATCACCGCAAGCGGATGTCGGCATGTCGTGCAGTAGCGAAGCAAACTCCTCGGGCGCGATGCCGTAACGCTGATTCAGGTATCGATACACCCCCAGGACACGGAGGGTGTTTGGATTGATCCACAGTGATTTCAGGCCGGGCAGTGATGTCGTGCCGTCCGAGTGCATGGCGTTGACGATCAGTGTGTCCAGTTCGGCCGCGGGGATACCGGTCCAGCGCTGCAGCCGGACCATACGCAACAGGACGTCAAAACAAATTACGGGGAGGATATTGAACGTCGCGGGGCTCGTCGCTACCACCATTATCTTGTCGCGAGCTGACGCCGTGTTGATGTACTCGCAGCCATAAAAATGACGACCGGCCCCCGGGCTGTTGGTTGAGGCTTTCGGACGGTGTTTACCCTGCGCCAGCAACTGATCAATCCGCTCCATCGTCAGCCCGGTAAGCTCCTTGAAGCGCTCAACGCTAAGCCTTGGATCGGAGACTTTAGTACCGTAAGCCTTCACCTCTATATCGGGGTCGAGTGGCTCGATCAGTATCTTCTGCTGCTCCGGGCTCAGGCCGGACATCAGTCTCTGAGCCTCGGAAGAGGGCTTGGAAATGCTTCCGTATTCAGACTCGTCGAGCAAAAAAGGCAGTTTCAGACTGACCTGATAATTCAACTCGCCCAGCGCCGGTTTATCTGCACCCAACCCAAGCAAGCACTGGTGATGATGAAGGTCATAGGGCAGAGAGAGCGGGTAGCGCTCGCAGGCCAATACTTCGTGAACGGACTTCGTGTTGTTGGTTTTTTTCAGGTGTTCCTGGACATGACTGCTCAAGGTGTCATTGACGATGCTCAGCATCGGCTTTGCTGCGAAGGCACTCTGGTGATCCAGCGTCAGGTTTTTGAGGTCCGGACGCCTCGTCTCCAGGGTGATCTTGTCGGGGTGTGTGGACGATTTTTCCAGTTGTCCGGCAAACAGATACAGCGCTCGCAGATAGGCCACTGGCGAGTCGATTGCAGCGATATCACCGTCCTTGCAAAACTGCTCCCAATTCTCGTTGAACAATGCTTGATAGGTGGCGGGCCCTGACGTCGACTCGGTACCAACACTGCGCCGAACACGTCGACTGGCATCGCCGGATGACAGCTGATGCTCCTGATACAGACGGCTGATCTGTCGGGCATAGCTCAGCGCGTTGCCATACGCCTGCTCGGCGTTTGCGTCGGTATGCCTGGCGAGTTCAAGGGTGAACTCCTCTTTGGTCATGCGCACGATGTCGAACACCGACTCAAAGCCCATGTGCTGCATGGCTGTCTTGAAGTCTGCTTTTGTCTCGTCTTCGTTGCCTGGGGAGTCAATCAACCTGTGTAACAGCGAGCCGTTGCTTACGTCCATGTGTTGTCATTCTCCTGTTCGAACGGAATGTTCTTGGGCAGAAGAAAACGTACAGGAGTCAGTCTGGAATCGCGGTAGGTTGGCTGGGGATTGGGCTGTACGAAAAAGCAATCCGTTGTTCGGATTTATCGTCTAGAGAACGCCGGTATTCAGCCCCCATACCAGTTGCAGGAAAGGGGCTGAATGGGCGCGTTACGGGCCGAGAGTATTGACGGTTGGCAGGTCAGACGCGGAAGTGGCTGACCATCATCTGCAACTGATTACCCAGCCGTGCCAATTCAACGCTGGACGCGGCAGTTTCATCGCTGGCGGCGGCCGTTTGCTCGGAGACGTCGCGCACGTTGATGATGCTGCGGCTGATCTCTTCGGCCACCGCGCTTTGCTGCTCGGCAGCGGCGGCGATCTGCTGGTTCATCGACTGGATGTTCGACACCGTGCGGGTGATGTTTTCCAGTGATACACCGGCCTTGCGGGTCAGCTCGACGCTGCTGTCGGTGAGGCTGCGGCTGTTGTTCATCACCGCGGCGACTTGCTGGGTGCCGTTCTGCAGGCCGGCGACCAGGCCTTCGATTTCTTCGGTGGATTTCTGCGTGCGTTGGGCCAGGCCACGCACTTCGTCAGCAACCACGGCGAAACCACGGCCGGCTTCACCGGCGCGTGCCGCTTCAATGGCAGCATTGAGCGCCAGCAGGTTGGTCTGTTCGGCCACTGCCTTGATCACGTCCATGACGCTGCCGATCTTGTCGCTTTCCTGTTGCAACACGGTCATGGCTTCGGTGGAACGCACCACTTCACTGGCCAGGCGTTCGATCTGAGCGATCGCTTCGTTGACCACTTTATCGCCTTCGCGGGCTTCACCGTCAGCCGCTGCTGCCGCTTGCGACGCTTCTTCGGCGTTGCGCGCGACTTCCTGCACGGTGGCGGTCATTTCGTGCATGGCGGTGGCAACCTGATCGGTTTCGATCTTCTGGCTGTTGACCCCGGCACTGGTTTCTTCAGTCACCGCCGACAGCTCTTCCGCAGCGCTGGCGATTTGGGTGACGCCGTCGCGGATACCGCTGATCAGTTCGCGCAGGGTGACGCCCATCCGAGCGATGCCTTGCTGCAATACGCCAAGTTCGTCACGACGGGTGACGTGGACATCATGGGTCAGGTCGCCGCCAGCGATGCGTTCGACCACCGCCAGGGTTTCGCGCAGTGGGCGAGTGATCTGTCGGGTGATGATCACGGCCGCGAGAACGCCAACCAGCAATGCCAGCACTGTACTGATCAGTTGCAGGGTACGCGCCTGAGTGCTTTCGGCGTCACGGCGATCCAGCTGGATCTGATACAGCGCGTCACTGCGCGTAACGATGTCATTGCCCTGGACAGTCATTTCCTGGCGAGCCACCACCGCGTCATTGTTGGCCGCTTTGTAGGCCTGCAATGCGTTGCGGTAGTTGAGCAAGGCGCTTTGCAATTGGCGCAACGCATCTTGCTGGCTGTCGGCGAAATGCGTGTTGAGTATTTTCAGGCTGGCAATGGCCACGTCCATCTGGGCGAAGGATTTTTGCTCGGTGGCCGGATTGCTGTCAGCGATGTAACCGCGAACCTCGTAGCGGGCGAGCTGAAACTGTTCCTTGGCTTCGGTGATGGCCAGGAGTTGTTCGAAGCGTTGATCGCTCAAGGGCATCTGGCGCACACGGGTGTCGATGTCATTGATCAGCGTGTTGGCGCTTTCGGCATTCTCACCCATGGTCTGACGCACACTGCTCACGGTCCGATAGGCGCTGCGCATTTTGTTCAGCGATTGCTGGTAGGCATCGATGACGGTGCCCTGTTCATTGAGCAGCTTGAGGTTTTCCGGGCTCTTGAGGCTCGACAGCAGTTTTTGCTGCTGGGCCTTGAAGCCGTCGAGGGCGGTTTGCACAGTCTGCGCCACGGTTTCGTCACCGTTGGCCAGCATGTACTGCAAACGGGTAACCCGCAGTTTGGTCAGACCCGCATTGAGCTGAGTGATATCGCTCATCCAGTTGCTGCGGTCGATCAGTCCACCCAGGCTGGTCCAGCCGGTCAGGGCGAGAATGCACGTAAGGGCCAGCACCAGGCCGAAGCCCAAGCTCAGCTTCAGGTTGACGCTGATGTTGGCGAACCAGCTATTCATCAAAAATTCCTCCAGGAACGTTGTGCTGCTTATCGTCAGTTGGCTGGAAGATTATTGTTTTTGGAGGCCAGCAGAATGTATTCGTAGAGGGCGTATCGGCGGCAGGCGCGATAGCTGAAACGTTTTTCGTAACAAGAAAATACGGGGCATGCTTGTCGGTTGAGCATTTTTTCACATTCATTTCACTGGGTACTTACGCATCGACTTTTAATGTTGCCCGTACAATTGGGTATTCGTGTGTCCGAGGCAGTGTGAAGGTGGAGTCAAGATTGGGTTTTGCGGGTATCAAGCGTTCACTGAACCGGGGTGGGCTCACTCGCGCTAAATACATTGCCCTTGCACTACTGGCATCACTCTTTGTTATCGCGTTGGCATTCTGGCTGCTGCGCCCAGTCGGTCCGGCGGACCTGGCCCACGGCAACATTGCCGGGGACAAGGCCCTGGCGGCCAGTTGGGCCAAGGGCGATACGATTGTGCTGATCCGTCACGTTGAGCGATGCGACCACTCCACTGCCCCTTGCCTGGACAGTGCCGATGGCATTACCGAACGCGCGCGTGCGGTGGCTGTCGGGATAGGTTCGCAATTCGCTCACCTGGGCCTGACTAACACCGACATCTACAACAGTCCGTTGACGCGGACCACGCAAACGTCGCGCTATATGTTCAATACGCTCGGCAGTGCCCAGGATTGGCTCTTCAACTGCAAAGGCACGATGCTGCGTGACGTGCTGGCGCACAAGGTCGCCGGCCGTAACCTGGTGCTGGTCACCCACAGCGAGTGCATGGCGGATCTGGAAAAAGAACTGAAGTTGCCAGCATCGACCCCTGGGTATGGCGCGTCGCTATTTTTTACGCTGGATACCGCGCAAACCCAGCCGAAACTGCTGGGGCTGATCGAAGCCTCTGACTGGCAATCAGTCGATATCAAATAGCCCGGCGGGTTGATCCTCCCAGGCTACTTTTGCCAGGCAATAAAAAACGGCACCTGCATCAGGTGCCGTTTTTTTTGCTGGCCGTTTTACTGTGCGACGAAATAGTAATCCTGACGCCCCACCAGCATTTTCTTCAGTACCTTCAACGGGGCCTTGGGCTCAGTCTCGGCGGCAATCAGCGCCACATGCGTGGGAGAGGCGGCGAGAAATGCCGTCAGCTCGGCTTCGGTCTGCAAGTCCTTGAGCAGGGTGTGGGTGTAGAACACCGTTGCCCCGGCAGTCCGTTCGTTCGCCTGATACAGCGCAACTTCTTGTCCGTTGGCCTGCATGGTCTGGATTTGCTCGGTCAATGGCAGGAACGACAGTTTGCGGTCAGCACGCGGGACGATCCATTGGGCCGCGGCCAGATAACTGACGAACAGCACGCTGATGATGCCGATTGCGATACCGCGACGATTGCGGGCGATTTTGCCGAGCAAAGTTGATGCTTCGGTGTGCTTGCGCAAGCGCTCGTATAGCACTGTCGCATATTCTGCGGCCAGTACGGCGGCGGCCGGCGTCAGCGACATCAGGTACACCGTGCGCTTGCTCGACGCGAGGGTCAGCATGAAGAACTGGGCGAGCAGCCACAGCGTAAAAAACAGCAGGTAGCGATTGTTCACCAGGCTCTTACGGAAATGCCACAACCCCAGGTACACCAGGATGTTCCACGGCAGGAAGGCTTCCGGCAGTTTGGCCAGGTAGTAATAGAACGGCTCGTAGTGGCCGGCTTCAACGAACGAGCCGTTGAAGCGCCCGACGCTGTTGGTCAGGAGCACTTCGGCCAGTGCCTGCGAGCCACCGCGCTGATAGAGCATGAACAGCCAGATCACCAAAGGGATCAGCCCGAGCAGGGTCGCCAGTGCCGGCCCCATCCAGCGCGGCAGGCTGAAGCGTTTGTCGATCAGGCTTTCGGCCAGCAGGTAGGCGAAGATCACCACCCCCGGCATTGCCAGACCCAGCACACCTTTGCTCAACGTGGCGATGGCGATGCCGACAGCGAAGAGCAGCCAGCTACCCAAGGCTGCGCGCTGTTCGGCATGTTGGCGATGAGCCTGATAGAACGACAGCAGCGCCAGGGTTACGCCCAGGCTCAGCAGTGCATCTTCGCCAACACCGCGAACGTTGCCCCAGTAACTGGCCATGGTCGCCAGCATGATCCCGGCAACCCAGGCGATGGTCGTTGGACGGCCAAATCGGCGCAGCATGGTGTACAGCAGCATCACGCTGAACAACCCGGCGAAGGCCGAGGCCAGGCGCACGGCCAATGGCGTGCCACCAAACGCACGGATCGCTCCGGCATCGAGCCAAAGGCTCAGCGGTGGTTTTTCCAGAAAGGGCTGACCGAACAGGCGCGGAGTCACCCAGTCGTTATCCAGGTGCATTTCCATCGCAATCCCGGCAACGCGGGGTTCGGTGGAACCTTGTAACTGGTGATTGCCAAGGGCGAAGAAGAACAGCAGGCAGGTAAGTAGCAACAGGAGTGGGGCAGGGCGTGACATAGGCATCAGGCTACCGAAGGATGAGGGCCGAGAGTAAAACAGGACTCGTAAGTATACGAGGCCACTTCTTAACAAAATGTGAATTGGAAACATCATGGGCAAGGCCGGCCGGTTTATAGCTCAGTAGAACCGGGTCGGTCACCCTTTGCATTGATTGAGGTGCGCACCTAAGGCAGATGATCAGCGGCAAAATCAGTTTCCGAACGGGCCTGTAGTTTGCCTTTGCGGCAGGCTCGTTGAAAGCGTTCGAAGTCGCGCTCGTTCTGGTCGGAATAGGCCTTGGCGTACTTGAACAGGGCATTGGCCATGACCTCGCTCTTGCCAATGTAACCGCTGATTTGTGCAGCTTGTCCGCTGGCTTTGGCATGGGCTCGAGCCAGGGCTTTGCCACAGATGTGGCCATACGCGGAAAACGTTTCGGCATCGAAGGTTTCCAGCTCCGCCGATATTTTCATGTCCCGTAGCTGGCGCACATAGAAGTGCTGGCCATTGGGGCTGGTGGTCCAACCGAGGAACAGATCGCTGGCCGACTGCATAAGGCGCTGGCCTTCAACCACGCGCTGGCCGTCATGGCGTATCCGCGATTTGGCTTTGACGTAATCGGCAATCACCGAACGGCGTGCTTCCTTGAGCTGCAAAAACAGCGGTCGCTCCTGGTCGTCGGTCAGCAGAGCAACCAGGCAGCGTGTCCCGACGCTGCCCACCCCAACGACTTTGAATGCCAGGTCCTGGACCTGGAAGCGCGCCAGCAAATCACGACGATCGCCCATCAGCGTGGCTCGGTAATCGTGCATGAGGCTGTCGTATGGTGGCCGCCAATCGTCCACGCGCATCCAGTCATCATTGGCGTCCAGTAGCGTGGAGTCTTTGTGCAGATGGAAGATATGTGGCAGATCATCACGGATCAGCAAGCGGCCGTGTTTATCGCGCTCACATATCTTGGGCAGCAGTTCCGCGTGGGTGCGATGCTCGGCTTTGTTAATGGCGTTTTTCACATGCTCCAGCGTGCTGGTGGAGGGTTCCTGTTTGAGCAATTCGTTGTAACCGAGGGCGTCGTACCAGATTTCCAGGGCACTCTGTTCGGCGCATTCGGCCATGCTCTCTCGATAGGCTGAGACCACACGGCGACAGATGTCTTCCTCCACTGACGCAACGTGGCGCAGGTCGCGAATGGCGACCAGGAAGCTCGTCACCAGCCGTTTCAGGTCCCACTCCCATGGACCCGGGTGAGCTTCATCGAAGTCGTTGACGCTGAACAGCAGGTTGCGTTCCGGCGTGCCAAAACCACCGAAGTTCATCAGGTGACAGTCGCCGCAAATGGTTGAATGCAGGCCCATGTCCGGCGTCCCGGACAGGTCGTGGGCATGGAGCAGAGCGTTGCCACGATAGAAGGCGAAAGGCGAAACCAGCATGCGCCCGAAGCGCAACTCGTTCAGCGAACGGATTCGCCCTGCACTGGAGGCCTTGATCAAGGGGAGTGGGTCGCGATCAGTCTTGCCGAGCAGCGCCTGAGCATTGCGCGAGCACTGCTTGCGCGCATCCTTGCCCTGCTTCAGACGGTCTTTGAGGGTGGTCATGAGGTCCCTTTCGAGGTGGGCTGAAAGACTGGCGCAGACAGGAAAGGCGCCGCTGGGCGAAGTGTAGGACTCGCTTGAAAGCTAGCAGGAATCCCGCTGTTAGCCAGTCTTTGCGTTGGCTGACAATATCGAGCGGGTCGATACGATGGCCTAGTTGTCGCCTTGGCGAGCCCACTGAAAAGCCGACTAGTCTTTAACCCATCGATGGGCTTGCCGAGGTGTTAGGAGGCGTGTGCTTTCGTTGCTGATCGCGTGGTTGCTGGCATTCTGGATTGGCTGGGTTTCGCAGCGGATGGGCATGTGCCTGGTCAAAGCCAGCGCTTTAATGCTCAAACGTCGACCCACCTTGTTCGTGGCACTGGTGTCCTGCGGGTTGTTTGGCCTGCTGCTGGCGCCGCTTTATCGCTATTTCGGCATCAACCAGCCGTTGTTCACGCCAGAAGTCGGGTATCCGTTGCTGATCGGTGGGGGACTGTTATTTGGCGTCGCCTCGGTGCTCAACGACGGTTGCAGCGTCAGCACCCTGACCAAACTTACCTGCGGCAATCTCAATAAAGCCTTTACGATTGTCGGCTGGGTGCTGGGGATTGTGCTCTGGCATCGGCTCAACATGTTGCCCGAGCATAGAATCCTGCTGATGCCCGAAATCTCCAGCAGCCACTACCTGCTCACCCTGGGTGTGGTGCTGATGGCGTTGCTGTTTCTGGCCTATGTTCACGGTGACAAACATCTGGTGTTCTCCAGCATGCTGCTGGGGGCGCTGACCAGCGCGCTGTACACCTTCGAACCGCAATGGACGCCCAGCGTGTTCTTCTACCACCTGTCACAGCTGTTCTGGATGCCCGAACAAACGACCCTCACCGGCCAGCGCGTCGTGGTGTTCGTGATGTTGCTGGTGGGCATGCTCAGCTTCACCCTGCGCCGCAAGACCTTCAGCTACCAGCCGTTCAACCTGTCGAAGGCATGCGTGCACTTATTGGCCGGGGTGCTGATGGGCATTGGCGCCTCGATGATGCTCGGCGGCAACGACTCACAGATTTTGCTGGTATTCCCGACGCTGAATTTGACCTCGACCTTGCCATTGGCCTCTATTGTCGTGGGGATTGTGGGGACGTTGGGGGTGAAGCGATGGTGGGGGGGCAGGACCGCTCTGAAATAAAAAAGTCCGGTGTAGGGTTGGGCTTTAGATTTTTATCTGATCAAGTTTTCCATGAGTCGCGAACTTCCAAGGTACACGGAATGCTGCGCCTGTGCTTATCAGATCTGCCTGGATCAGGATTGCCGGCCACCACCGCACCAGATTGTGAGCTTTGCTCCAGTAAGGTTCATTCCCCCAATGTCTGGCTAAGCAGAAAATGGGAAGGCCGCATTCACGAAAGGCTCTTTTCTCAATATCGCCTTTGGTAAATTTGTCCTGCGAGATAACGGCCCATCCACCTTCTTCACTCAACGCTGAAATCCACGCTATATCAGTCGCACTCTGCGGGAATTTGTCCCGCAGTGGCGTCACGGTTTCACGACGACAAAACCTGCGCCTGCAATCGTCGCCCAACGACATCCCGCTTGAAGCTGTCGTCGAATATTCTGCGTTTGTCGGTCATGAAAAACTCCTCGATAGATACATTTTCCACCTATCGAGGTGTCCGGGGGAAATTAGACCACTACAGTCAGGAGGCCCCCCGGTTGGGGTTTAGTGGTATTGGGCAGTGGTTTTGCCGACGGATGAGCCCGACAATCAGAGGGGGCACCAAGGGTCTTCACCTTTGGCACTTTCAACCAGTTTTTCGAAGTTTCGCTGGAAACTCCAACCGGAAGCGACAGCTGTCATTGTCGTCTTACAGTTAGTGTTCTTTTCCGAGACGACGATGTTCATATAGTACTGATCGCCGTAAATGGTTGGTCCAAACAGAACCATGTCGGTGTTTTCTGCAGTTTTATCCACTTTCAGCCTGATCGAATTGACGATGATTCCACCGTTAGGCAGGGCGATATTTTGTGGGTGAAAGCAATGATTCAGATACGCCTGAACTCGCTCCTCGACCTGCTCACGGCCCTGCGCCAAGCAATATTCCGGGCTCGCGATGCCTGTGCTCAACAAATCGTCCTTGCTATGCGGGAACAGCGAGCAGCCGCTTAACAGCAGGTAAAGAACGCCCGTGATTTTCTTGTACATCCTTGATACCCCAATTGAATGAATAGACCGGTGACGCAGCAGATCGCCACGGCTGTTGTCGGCCGTGTGGTGTGACACTTGAGCAGGGACTGTGGCGCAGAGGTGCCTATAACTTTCATTACGTTACGGTCAACACGGATGATATGGGCAAAACCTTTCATATCCGGTCGGTTGAGATGAAAAATCTTCAGGGGGACTTTTCTTGTGATTGCAGTCGAGATCAATGTGCTTTGGGCTCAACGGCAAGTTACGGAAAGTGAAACCTTCTGTTGAGTCAGAGGCTTATTGTGAGCCGCGCACGGGTTAACTCAATTGCGAGAAAGTGGCCCGCGAGGGCCACCATTTTCCTCACGCCGACAAAACCTGCGCCTGCAATCGTCGCCCAACGACGTCCAGCAAATCACAACCATCGCGCAGTGAAACCACCAACGCGCGCGCCAGTTCACTGTGAATTCCCTCGCCGGTGGCGACGATCTCCAGCAATTGGGTCGCGGTACGGATTCGGTAGGCGGCTGTTTCATGCAGCACGTCGAGTGGCGCTTCGGTGTCGATCAACAGGGATGCGACGGTGCAGTCGATGCCGGTGATGGGCATGTATCGAGCCATGGCAGAACCTCCATTCATAAGCAGAACGTGACGACTCAGTGGTGAGCGGCGGGTTGAGGTTCGTGCACAGCATCCGGTGTGTCGAAGTGCTCCAGCGCCCGGTTCACCAGCAGTTCGCCCAGCACGATCAACTGCTGAATCGCCAACGCCACGTTGCGACGCGAGTCTTCGAGCTGGAAGGCCAGGTCGCTGGTCATGACGTTGAGCGAGGCGAGGGTTTCGCTTGTGTGGATCAGCAGGGTTTCGGTGTCGATGTCGGGGAGGAGGGTGAAGAGATTGCTTACAGGAGTCGTGGTTTTCTCGGGGAGATTGAGGGGGATCTTTTTCATGGTGGAACTCCGGTAGTCTCGAGAGGCCTACACTTTTACGGCCTGTCACAACCGGTCGCTCATTTGCAGCGACGATTCAAAGGTATCTTCACGGCGAGAGGCTTTCCAGTTCATCAACGACGCCGCAGTTCGCGGGAAATGTCCTAGGACTCTTTGGCGACGTGGCAATAAAAAATGAAGGGCTGTCGATTTGCGGCGCTACCGTTCGACAAGGTAGTGAGTAGTTCACATCCAACGGAGAGACGACGATGCGATTCATGATCATTATAAAAGCCAGCAAGGATTCCGAAGCCGGCGTGATGCCCACCCAGGAATTGTTGACCGCGATGGGCAACTACAACGAAGAGCTGGTCAAGGCCGGCATCCTCCTCGGCGGCGAAGGCCTGCACCCCAGCAGCAAAGGCACCCGTGTGCGTTTCTCTGGCGAAAAACGCACGGTGATCGACGGCCCGTTCGCCGAAACCAAGGAACTGATTGCCGGCTACTGGCTGTGGCAGGTGAAGTCGAAGCAGGAAGCCATCGACTGGGTCAAACGCTGCCCCAACCCGATGCCGGGTACAGAGGCCGAGATCGAAATTCGCCAGGTGTTCGAGGCCGAGGACTTCGGCGCGGAGTTCACACCGGAGCTGCGTGAGCAGGAAGAGCGTGTGTGGGCGCAGGCGAAAGAGCAGGCGAAGAAGTGCTGAAACGCAAAGGGGGCGGGGAAAGGATCGAGACGTGAATCGGATACCTTTTCCTGCGTCCCCGATCAGCTTGCTCGGCAATCAACGCTAAGGCCCGTGTGGCAGTGCTTGTTGATCAACTCACAAAAATAATCTTCGACACCAACTCCGCGCTGTTCTTGGCCTGCAGTTTTTTCATCAGGCGGGCGCGGTGGACTTCCACGGTTCGGTGGGAAATTGCCAGTTTTTTGGCCACTTCCTTGCAGGTCAGGCCATTGACGATGTGCATCGAGATTTCGCGTTCGCGGGGTGTGAGATTGACCGTGGCGTGGTGCGGCCGGTCCATGCGTTCGAAGTGCCAGACCATCAGTTTGAACGGATCGTCGGGGGTCAAGCTATAACCGTGCGACCTGGCCCAGAACACTTCGCCGCTTTTGTGTTGCATGAAGCGTTCGTCGGAATAGGAGCCGCTCTGGCTGTTGCGCAACCAGGTCTGGCTGCGATTGCCGATGGCTTTGTAGTCCGCCTGGGAGGGATAGATCAGCAGGGTCAGATGACCCAGAAGCTCTTCGCGCTGGTAGCCGAACAGTTCCAGAAATGCCTCGTTGCAGTCGAGCATCACGCGGTTGCCGGTGATGAGTTGCGGGGCGGGCGACACCTTGAATGCCAGGCGCTCAAGGTCTTTCAGTTGATGTGCGAAGACGGTCATTGGGCATCCTGCCTCGATTAAATCCGGTACTGACGACGCTTTGTATCAGAGCGCTTACTTATTCATGTACGTAGTTGTACGAACTAGCGAGCGATCCGGGCGGTAGGTCATTGTAGGGAATGCCTGATCCAAGCACAGAAGAAAATAACCATGCCCCATGATTCCGTATCCATCGTCGCTGCCGCGCACTCTCGATTTGGCCGTCTGGACGGTTCCACATTGGAAGACCTGATCGTTCAGGTCACCCGCGAAGCCCTGGAAGACGCCGCCATCGACGCCTCAGCCATCGACGCGATGTTCCTCGGGCATTTCAACTCGGGCATGGTTGCGGATGGTTTTCCCGCCTCGTTGATGCTGCAAGCTGACCCTGGCTTGCGCTTCAAGCCCGCGACCCGTTGCGAAAACGCCTGCGCTTCGGGTTCGGCGGCGATTCACGCGGGGATCAACGCGATCCGCTCAGGTTCAGCTGAACTGGTGTTGGTCGTGGGCGCCGAGAAGATGACCTCCAACTCCACGGCCGATGTCACCAAGGCCCTGGCCGGGGCCGGTTATCAGAACGATGTCGAAGAGGCCGGGCTCAGTTTTCCGCAGCTGTTCGGCCTGGCCGCGCAACAGTACCGTGACCGCTACCAGTGCCCGATGGCATCGATGGCCGCTATCGCCACCAAGAACCACTCCAATGCCATGGCCAACCCCTTGGCGCAGATGCACCGGGTGATGGATTTCGAACACTGCAACAACGTGTCCAAGAGCAATCCGTATGTGGCGGAGTCGTTGCGCCTGACCGATTGCTCGCTGATCAGCGACGGGGCTGCGGCCATTGTGCTGGCCTCGTCCAAGCGCGCCAGGCGGTTTCGGCGTGACGTACTGATTCGCTCGGCGACACAGGTCAACGATTTCCTGCCGATTGCCCAGCGCGACATTCTCGCGTTTGAAGGCCCGCAGCGCGCGATCCTTTCGGCCCTGCGCGGGGCCAATATCACCTTGGCCGACCTGAGCTTTGCCGAGGTCCATGACTGCTTCACCATCGCCGAATTGCTGATCTACGAAGCCATGGGCCTGACGCCCAAAGGCGAGGGCCATCGGGCGCTGGATGACGGTATCGTGCGGGCGGGTGGACGTCTGCCGGTGAACCTGTCGGGCGGGCTCAAGGCCAAGGGGCATCCGGTGGGCGCCACGGGAGTGTCGATGCACGCAATGGCCTTTCGGCAGCTGACTGGCGAGCCGATTGGCCTGGCTGTGCCGAATCCCGAGTTCGGTCTGCTGTTCAACATGGGCGGCATGGCGGTCGCCAACTATGCTTCGGTGCTTCAGGCACGCAGGGCTTGAACATGAATATTGCTAACTGGTTGAACGACGCCGGCCGACGCTGGCCAGAGCGTCCAGCGTTGTTCGAGGGGCAGCGGCAAGTCGCCGACTACGCCACGTTTGCCGTCCGTGTCCGTAGCCGTGCAGCGCAACTTATAAACGAGCACGGTATTGCGCCCGGCGACCGTGTCGCGCTGTTCATGAAGAACAGTTGCGAATACCTCGAACTGCTTTATGCCGTCTGGTGGGTGGGCGCGGTAGTGGTGCCGATCAACTGCAAGCTGCACCCTGCTGAAGCCGGCTGGATCGTCGACAATGCGCAAGCCCGGCTGATTTTAACCGATGGCGGCAAGGTGTTCTTGCCCGAGGCGTTGCCGCAGGACTGTCGAGAGCTGAATGCAGCGGCCAGTCTGGCGTGCGCTTCGGTCGATGTAACGACGTTGGAAGATCCCCGTTCTCGTGATGCCGATCACCTTGCCTGGCTGTTCTACACCTCCGGCACCACCGGGCGATCCAAAGGGGTGATGCTCTCTCATGGCAACCTGACGGCCATGTCGCTGTGTTATCCGCTCGACGTTGATCCGGTCAGCCCGGATGACGCGGTGGTCTACGCGGCCCCAATGTCCCATGGCGCCGGTCTCTACAACTTTATCCATGTGCGTTGCGGTGCTCGCCATGTGGTCCCCGAATCCCGTGGCTTCAAGGCCGACGAGCTGTTCGAGTTGGCGAGCGGGCTGCGCAATATCACCCTGTTCGCCGCACCGACCATGGTCAAGCGCATGGTTGAGCAGGCCCGTCGTCAAGGCTATGGCGGCGACGGGATAAAAACCATCGTCTACGGTGGTGCGCCGATGTACCTGGCGGATCTGCAAGACGCGGTCGAGACCTTTGGTGCACGGCTGGTGCAGATCTACGGTCAGGGCGAGAGCCCGATGACGATCAGCGCCTTGTCGCGAGAACTGATTGCCGATCGCAACCGTCCCGACTGGGCCTTGCTGGCCGCTTCCGTGGGGCGAGCACATTCGTGCGTGGAAATCAGGATTCTGGACCCTGAGCACCGGCCGTTGCCGCCCGGCCAGCCGGGGGAAATCGCCGTGCGCGGATCCACCGTCATGCAGGGCTACTGGCGCAACGACGCCGCGACTCGCCAGACCTTGGTGGATGGCTGGCTATTGACCGGCGACATCGGTTTTCTTGATTGCGCGGGATATCTGACGCTGACCGATCGCTCCAAGGATGTGATCATTTCCGGAGGCTGCAACGTGTACCCGCGGGAAGTCGAGGAAGTGCTGGCGCAACACCCTGAAGTATTTGAAGTCTGCGTGGTCGGCGAGCCGGATGTGCAGTGGGGGGAATCGGTGGTAGCGTTTGTCGTCCCCCGCAGTGCCGGGGTGCTCGACGAGTCTTTGCTCAATGCCTGGTTCATCGAACGCATGGCGTCGTTCAAAAAGCCAAAGAAGTATGTGTTTCGCACAGAGCTGCCCAAGAACAGTTACGGCAAGATTCTCAAGACCGACTTGCGCCTCTGGTTGAAGGAGGCCGCGAGCGGCACTGCAGTTCCTTGAGTTGTGTTTTCCATGGATAGAAATCAGACAGGAGTCCCTCTCGTGGGCATTCAACAGAAAAACCCGGCCCGGCAACGGCGCCGGGCGTTTATCGGTGCAACGTCCGGCCACCTGATCGAGTGGTACGACTACGGCGTTTATGGTTTTCTCGCCGTCTATATCGGCAAGGCGTTCTTCGTATCCGACGACCCGACCAGCAGCCTGCTCGCCAGTTTTGCGGCTTTTGCCTTGAGCTTTTTCATCCGTCCGCTGGGGGGGCTGTTCTTCGGTCCGCTGGCGGACAAGATCGGTCGGCGCAAAACCCTGATCACGGTGCTGGTGATGATGGCCGGCTCTACCGTTCTGCTCGGGCTGTTGCCGACCTATGCCACGCTGGGTATCGCAGCACCGATTCTTCTGGTGCTGATCCGCTGTGTGCAAGGCTTCTCGGCCGGTGGCGAGATCGGCACCATCACCAGCTTCATCTCCGAGTACGCTGGGCCCGGGCGACGCGGATTTGCGACGTGCTGGTTGATGGTGACAGCGGTGCTCGGCCTGTTGCTGGGCGGTGCGGTGGCCAACGGCATGACCTGGGTGATGGGCGCTGACCTGATGCAAGCCTGGGGCTGGCGCATTCCGTTCCTGATAGCGGCGCCGCTGGGCCTGATCTCGATGTATATCCGCCTGAAGCTCGAAGACAGTCCCGAGTTCCTCGCGCTGCAGCGCGCAGGGGAAACCTCCAAAGCTCCTCTGCGAGAAGTCTGGCAGTGGAAACGGGCGATTGCCCTGGTGTTCTTCATCATTACCCTGCACAGCTCGATCTTCTATCTGGTGCTGACCTTCGCCTCGACCTACATGTCGAGCATCCTCAAGTTCGACAGCGGCACGACCTTGCTCTACGTCTTCGTCGCCAGCCTCTCGGCCGCAGTGGTCATGCCGTTCGGCGGCGCGTTCACCGATAAATACGGGCGCAAACCGTTTTTGCTGGTGGTCGGCACCCTGGCCACTTTGGCGATGTACTGGCTGTTCAAATCGGCACCCACGGCGACGCCGGCTTCGTTTATCTATCCGTTGATGACGGTGGCGATTTTGTTCGGCCTGTATGCCTCGTCGACTTACGCATTGATGAGCGAGTTGTTGCCCACGCGAATCCGCTCCACCGGCATCGCGGTGGCGTACAACATTCCGGTGGCGGTATTTGGCGGTAGCGCACCGCTGATTTCTACCTGGCTGATCAAGGTAACCGGCGACATTACCTCGCCCTGGTACTTTTACATCGGCACGGGCGTGGTATCGCTGATCGCACTGGTGCTACTGCGCAAGGAGGATTTTGTCGCTTGCGCAAGTCCCGCCGAGGTGCCGAAGACTGGGCGAGCCGAGCTGGCGTTGGCGCCCGCACCTTGAACAGGTGAGTGATAGACAAAGCCCCAGATGCAACAACGCCCGCACAAGACGGCAATGCTGTTCACTTAAGCCGATGTTTCAGGCACATCCGCAGTTGTGGCGAGGGAGCTTGCTCCCGCTGGGGCGCGAA